>NZ_CAKJTO010000213.1:0-2531 GCF_917627405.1 Protofrankia sp. Cj5 | reverse complement strand
AGAAGACCGGGCCGGTGTGGCCGGTGAGGGTGGCCGGCGGTTCGGCGACAACAACATCACCCGGCGTCCACGGCTCCTCCCACCGGGTAGCCGGCACGGCTGGCGGTGCACCGGCGGGCCGAGGCGGAACCCCCCCAGGGCCACCGGTGTGGCCCACGCTGCGGGCGTGCGCCACCGCCCAGGCGCGCAAGGCACCGTCGACGGGCGGGACGGCGGCGCTCACCTGGGTCGTAGACCGGTTCCCCCGCTGCTCGTCCACACCGCCCCCGTCACCTGCCGGCGCCGCCCTGCGACGATCAGCGTAACCCGGCGAGTGAGCCCGCTGCTCCTCGGGCCCCGAACCCGCTTCCGGTCATGAAGCTGAGGGAACAAACGGTCGCGGCAGCGGTCGTTCACGTGCTCACTTCTGGACGGCCCGGCCGTCAGCGCCCGCCGGGGTCGAGGCCGTACCGCCGCGCGAGGGAGCGGAATACCGTGTTGTGGGGCTGAGCGTGCAGGGTGGAGGTCAGCAGCCCCCGGTACGGTGTCGCGACCGCGCCGTTCTCCAGGTCGATGAGGATCATGTTCCAGATCTGCTCGGAAACGGCGTTCGCGAAGCCGGGCCGGCGCGACCGCGGATAGTCGATGCGCCTCAGTACCCGCTCGGCCGCCATGTCGGTGGTGAAATTCTCCGCCAGGGCGGTCAGCAGTGCTTCCCGGTCGTCCCGGCTCAACGGGATGTCCCCACCGGGTCCGGACGCGCGCGTCGTCGCCACTGCTTCCTCCTCCATGGCTACTTCCTCGACCGCTACCGCAAGCGCCCCCGGGCTGGGACGGCCTTCACCCCGCGGGGCGGACGGCCCGGGGCGTGCGGGCAGCGGCGGGCGGTTCCCGAGCACCGGTTCGAGCTCCAGCGGCTGGCCGAGCAGGGCCCGCAGGAGCGCCTCAAGCCCGGTGTCGGAGATCTCGTCCACCCGGTAGTGGGTGGTCGAGTAGGGGCGGAGGAAGTCGGGGATGTCGTTGGCGGTCGCGTCCGGGAGAACGACCGGCAGGACGCGGAGCAGGCCCGCGGGCTGGTCGAGGTAGATGACCTCGCGGATCTGGCCGGCCTCCCACTGCACACCGCGACCGTCGTCGGCGGCGGCATCCCCGCCGGCCCGGCGCCGGTAGGCGGCCGAGGCGATCACCAGGATGACGTCGGCCGCGCGGATCTCCCGCTCCATCCACACCGTCCAGTCCTGCCGCCGCTGGGAGGCTGGCAGGTCGCACTTCGCGTCGATCCCGCGCGAGCGCAGAAACCAGTACAGCTCCCGGACGGCCTCGGCGTGCGCGTCGGACGTGTGGGCGTAGGAGATGAACACCCTCGGCGGACGTTCCGCGTCGGCACCGTCGTCGGCACCGTCGGCGTCGGCATCGTCGATCACGCGCACCCCCACACTGCGGCCAGCCACGGAGATCGTACGCTGGACTACAATTCCGACCATGGAGACGCTACCGCTCGCCGAAGTGAAGACGCGGCTGTCTGAACTGGTGACCAGGCATGACCAGGCATGACCAGGTCACCGTGACCCGCAACGGCCGTCCCGCGGCGGTCGTGGTCTCAGCGGAGGAGCGGGAGAGCCCGCACGAGACACTGGCGATTCTGGCCGACACCGACATGGTGGCAGCGATCCGGGAGACGCGCGAGCAGGTCGCGGGCGGCGAGGTCTACACCACTGAAGAAGTGGTGGCCGCGTCCCGGCGGCGGGGCCAGCGGACCGCGTGAGCGAGCCTTTGCACGAGCCCCTCGTGGGGATAAGGGAAGGACGGTAGCGCCATCAGCGCCAGATATATCGTCATCGGAGCGGGCGCTGTGGGCGCGACCGTCGCCGCGCAGCTTACCGGGGCTGGAACCCGGGTGGTCCTGGTAGCCAGGGGCGCGAACCTCGAGGTGCTGCGATCCCAGGGCCTGCGCTACATCCGGCCGGACTCCGACCGGTGGCTCCCGCTCGACGTCGTGGGAGGGCCGGACGAGGTCGACCTGCACGCGGACGACATCCTGGTGCTCGCCACCAAGTCGCAGGACTCCGAAGCGCTGTTACAGCAGTGGGCGTGGCGCCCGGTGGATGTGCCCGGCGCGGTGCGCACGGCCGCGGAGGTGCTGCCGATCCTGTTGCTGCAGAACGGGCTCGAGAACGTCCGGACGGCGCTGCGGCGGTTCGCCACGGTGGTCGACGCGGTTGTTCTCAGCCCGTCCTCGCATCTGCGGCCCGGGGAGGTCGTGTCCCCGGGCGCGCCGCTCGTCGGCGCCTTCTACCTTGGCCGCGCGCCGCGTGGCAGCGACCCCGCCGTGGAGCGGATCGCGGCCGACCTGCGCCGGGGCTCGTTCGCCGTCACGGTGGTCGGGGACATCGACCGTTGGAAGGCCGGCAAGCTGCTCGACAACCTGGCCTACAACCTCGATGCGCTCTATGCTCCCAGCGAACTGCGGGACACGGTGGCGGCGGCGCTGGTGGACGAGGCGCGGGAGGTCTTGGCCGCGGCGCGGATCGAGGCCGTCGACGTGAAGGCGG
>NZ_CAKJTO010000212.1:0-2541 GCF_917627405.1 Protofrankia sp. Cj5 | reverse complement strand
GAACTCGGTCAGTGCCGAAGCGGACCGCCACCTCAGCTAGTGGTCGCCGTCACGCGGCTGCGAACAGGCGTCCGCGCTGCGTGATGCCGGGGAGCGGGAAAGTCCTCGGCATCACGCCGACAGGCCGAGCGCTTCCATCCTCGCCGCGTGCGCCTGGGCGATCCGATCGAACATGTCCACCAACGCCTGTAGGTCACCCATGCCGGCCAGGAGGCCGGTCAGCGCCTCCCGGTCCACCGCCACCCGCTGGGCCTGGGTCAGCGCCTCCCCCATCAGCCGCCGGGCCCACAGCGCGAGCCGGCCAGCCACAGTCGGATTCGCCTCGATCGCGGCACGGACGCGCTCTACCGCAAACGCCGCGTGCCCCGTGTCGGCCAGGACGTCGAGGACCAGTTCGCGGGCGTCGGGTGCGAGCACCGACGCGATCTCACGGTAGAAATCGGCAACGATGTTGTCACCGACATACACCTTGACCAGGCTTTCCAGCCAGTCCGCCGGCGCGGTGAGGTTGTGGAAAACCGTCAGCGGGACCACGAACGGCCCCATGGCCTCCTCGGGATCCGCGCCCATGCGCAGCAAATGCTCCTGAACGGTCTCGAAATGCGCGAACTCGGCCGCCGCCATCCGGGCGAGAGCGATCTTGTCCAGCAGCGTGGGAGCCATCCGCGCGTCCGTGGCCAGCCGCTCGAACGCGGTCAGTTCACCGAAGGCCAACAAACCCAGCAGATCGATGACGGCGATCCGTGACGCGGCAGCCCGATCGGATACACCCGTCCTGTCCGTCATCGCTGACCACCTCAGTATCGCCCGGCACGAACCGCCCCGAAATATGTCGACAGGATGGCACGGCCAGAACGCCTGCTGGCGCAGGCATTCGCGGCGCGTCATCCCCTGGCCGGCACCCACCCCACCGAAGGTCATTGTGCCGGAACATGTCGCGGAGGCCCATCCTCAGGTTATCCTTGTCATCAGCCGGGGGTTGACAAGACCACTTCCGGCCCGCGCGGGCGTCGCCCCACCCCGGGTCAGCGGACCCCGCCGGTAGATATCGCGAGCGGGTGCGGCGTCGGATCCCGCTCATAGCAGACCAGGAGCATCCCGCTGTCCGTTTCGACTGAAACCACCGCACCCCCGCACGAGGAGCCCACGAACTTTCCCAGCACCGGCAGGACGGTGGCCTCAGCCGCCGCCGCGTCGGCGCCCGGTTTCGCGGCTCTCGGTGTCCGCGAAGAGATCGTCGAGGCTCTGCGTGACCAGGGCATCATCTCCCCCTTTCCCATCCAGGAACTGACGCTCCCCCTCGCGCTGGCCGGCTCCGACCTCATCGGCCAGGCCCGCACCGGGACCGGCAAAACCCTCGCCTTCGGCATCCCGCTTGTGCAGACCGTAACCAGCCGCGCCGAGGGCGCCACCGGGCGCCCCCAGGCTCTGGTGGTCGTTCCCACCCGTGAGCTGTGCGTTCAGGTCGCCGCTGACATCGGCCGGGCTGGCGCGCACCGCGATCTGCGGGTGCTCTCGGTCTACGGCGGGCGTGCCTACGAACCACAGCTGGCGGACCTGCGCTCGGGCGTGGACATCGTCGTGGGTACCCCTGGCAGGCTGCTCGACCTGGCCCGGCAGAACGCCCTGGCGCTCACGGCGGTGCGCATGCTCGTTCTCGACGAAGCCGACGAGATGCTTGACCTCGGCTTTCTGCCGGATGTCGAGCGCATACTCGCCCAGATCCCCGACATCCGCCAGACGCTGCTTTTCTCGGCGACGATGCCGGGGCCGGTCGTGGCACTGGCTCGCCGGTTCATGCGGCGGGCGGTCCACGTCACGGCGGAACGCCCGGACGAGGGCCGCACCGTCCCAGACATCCAGCAGCACGTTTTCCGCGCCCACGCGCTTGACAAGATCGAAGTTTTGGCTCGGATCCTGCAGGCCGACGGCCGTGGGCTGGCCATCGTCTTCGTCCGGACCCGGCGCACCGCTGACAAGGTCGTCGATGACCTGGCCCGGCGGGGCTTCGCCACCGCGGCCGTGCACGGTGACATCGGCCAGGGCCAACGTGAGCAGGCGTTGCGGGCGTTCCGGACAGGCAAGATCGATGTGCTGGTCGCCACCGACGTGGCGGCCCGCGGCATCGACATCGGCGGGGTGACCCACGTGGTCAACTACCAGTGCCCCGAGGACGAGAACGTCTACCTCCACCGCATCGGCCGTACCGGCCGGGCCGGCGGCAGCGGCGTGGCCGTGACCTTCGTCGACTGGGACGACATGCCACGGTGGGCTCTGGTCAACCGGGCGCTGGGGCTGTCCTTCGACACGCCGGTCGAGACCTACTCGACCTCCCCGCACCTGTTTGAGGATCTTGAGATCCCCGCGGACGCGCTTGGCGTGCTGCCGCACGCATCCCGTACCCGCGCCGGGCTCGCGGCTGAAAAGGTCGAGGACCTCGGTGAAACCGGTCGAGGCGGGCGGCGCCGGCAGCGCAGGGCCAGTGACCAGTCCGACGCGGCCTCAGCCGAGCCGCCTGCCGATCGACCCCCTGGTTCCCGC
>NZ_CAKJTO010000211.1:0-2946 GCF_917627405.1 Protofrankia sp. Cj5 | reverse complement strand
GGGACCGGCCGCTGCCCCTGCCCCTGCCGGTCAGCGGGCGCAGCCCGCGGTTTCCCCCGCTGCGCCGGCTCCGGGCGAGGCCCGCCGGCTGACGGCGCAGACGTGGCGGCTGCCCGCGATCGACCGGCTCGAGGGAGCGTATGCGGCCGCGCCGGTCGCCGTAGTTCTTGATCATGGTGACGAGCTCGCCGCCCCGATCGTCCGCGAGCTCGAGCGCCGTGGCTGGGATGTCTGTCACCGGACGCTGGGGAGCCCGGCGACCTCCGCCGGGGACGCATTCCTGGACTGGGATGGCCAGGACCTCGACAGGCAGCTTGCCGAGGTCCTGGCCGAATCACCCCGGATCGATCTGTGCCTGACGCTGCTCGGCCAGCCTGAGCGGTGGCACGACGCGACCCGTCGGCTCGCTGAGACGGTACGGGCCGCCGGGCGGATTGCCGGTGCCCTGCGGGAGACCGCTGACACGGGAACGCGGGCCAGTTTTGTGACCGTGAGCCGGCTTGACGGCATCCTCGGCCACAGCGGGGAGCGCGCCATGGCGGCCGCGGTGCTGGGCGGGGCCACCGGGCTGGTGAAGACCCTTGCCCGGGAGATGCCGGCGCTGTTCTGCCGGGCGCTCGACCTGAGCCCGGCGCTCGGTGACGACGCTGCGGCGGAGGCCGTGCTGCGGGAGCTGGACGACGCCGCCCGTGACGTCGCCGAGGTCGGTGTCGATGCCGAACGGCAGCGGTGGACGGTGCGGTACGAAGACCTTGATCTGGTCCCGGTTGACCTCACTGACCTCAGCGTCGGCACCGAGGACACCCTGGTTGTCACCGGTGGCGCGCGTGGTGTAACGGCTCTGTGCGTGCGGGCGTTGGCGCAGGTGTGCCCGCTGGCCTTTCTCCTGCTCGGCCGCACCGAACTCACCGACGAACCCGACTGGGCCGCTGGGGTGCCCGACAGCGCGCTGAAGCCGAAGCTGATCGAGCGGCTGCGGGCGGACGGCGGTTCGCCGGCTCCGCGCGAGGTCAACCGTGCCCTGCGCGATCTGCTCGCCCAGCGCGAGATCCGGGCGACCCTCGCCGACGTGACCGCGGCCGGGGCACGGGCGGTCTACCTCAGCGTTGATGTCGCCGACGCCACGGCCACGCGGGCGGCTCTCGCCGAGCATGAGGCCCGGATCACTGGCATCGTGCACGGTGCCGGTGCGCTCGCCGACGCGATGCTCGTGGACAAAAGCGCGGCGGACGTGCGGGGAGTCCTCGCACCAAAGATCATCGGTCTGGGCAACATCCTGGCCGCCGTCCCGCAGGCTCCCCTGCGCCAGCTCGTCGTCTTCACCTCGATCGCCGGGATCGCCGGAAACCCTGGTCAGGGCGACTACGCGGCGGCGAACGAAGCACTGAACAAGGTTACGGCCAGCTGGCGGCGCAGCCGGCCGGCCAGCGCGGCCGTCGCGATCAACTGGGGAGCCTGGGACGGTGGGATGGTCACCCCCGAGCTCCGGGAGATGTTCCGCGCCCGGGGTGTGCCCCTGCTGGCGCCCGCGGATGGGGCGCGGATGTTCGTCGAGCAGTTCAGCGCGGCCCGCGCGGGCGACGCATGTGTCCTGGTCGGTCATCCCGTCCCGCTGGCGGCGGCCACGGGACCGATCGACACCCCGGCCTTCGTCAGTCATCGGGAGCTGACCGGCTTCGACCTGGACCCGGTGGTGGACGCTCACCAGATCGGCGCCCACCCGGTGCTGCCCGCCACGGCCGGGCTCGGCTGGCTGATCAATGGCCTCGAGCGGGCCAACCGGGACCTGCGGGTCGTCGAGGCGCGTGACTTCGAGGTTCACAAGGGGATCGTCTTCGACGGCTCGCACGAGCGCGGCTACCGGCTGGAAGCCGACGCGGGCAGCGTGGTCGACGGGCGGCTGGTCATCCGGGCCGCGATCCGCTCGGACACCGGTGGCGCGTTCCCGGCGTCCCACTACGGCGGGGTGTTCGTGCTCGCAGCCTCGCCCGACCAGGCCCCAGCCGACGTTGCCTGGCCCGGCTACCCGCTCGGGCAGGGACCCGAGAACGGCCTGGACGGCTACGCCGACGGAACCCTGTTCCACGGGGTCCTGCTGCAGGGCATCCGGCGGCTGCTGCACCAGGACCGGACCCGGCTGGTGGTGGAGTGCCGGCTGCCGGACACCCCGCTGGCCGCTGGTGCCTTCGCCGGCAGCCTGCACAGCCCGGCGCTCGGGGATGTCGTCGTCCAGGCGGCGTACGTGCTGGGCCGCGCCTATCTGCGGGCCGGCTGCCTGCCGCTGGGTATCGGGCGGGTCCAGTTCTTCGCGCCGCTGCCGGGCAACGCCACGTTCGTGGCGGTGGCCGACAACCTGCGCTCCACGTCCATGGGGGTGACCGTGGACGTCACCGTCCACGCGCCCGCTGGCGCTGTGCTCCAGCGGTTCCTCGACGTTTCGCTGATCAGCACACCCGACATGGCTGAGAAGATCCGGGAGGGCGCCCGGCGCCGGGACGCGCGGGCACGGCCATGACGAGATCGGTCAGTGCACCCAGGGGCGTCGGCCCTGATCGCGCCGGCCCCGATCGAACGGAGACGACCCGATGACCGCGAGCCTTGACGAAAGCGGCGAGCTGCTGCAGTTCGACGGTGATCCGTTCGGCGTCCCGCTGTGGCCGGCCGATGCCGCCGCGCCGGTGCCCACGGCCGATGCCAGCACATATGGCGTGCCGCGGGCCCAGCCGGCCCAGCGGGCCCAGCCGGCCGCGACCGCCGAACCGGCTGGGCCCGCGGCCCCGCTGGTGTTCCCCGCGCCCGCTCCGGTGTCCATGGCTGACCCGGCCGCGGAGCTGGTGCGCGGTTTTCGGGAAGAGATCATAAGGGCGCATGCCGGCGCGATGCGGACGCAGGCGGCGTTCCAGGAACTCGCGCTCGCCAGGATGGGTTTCCGGGGCACAGCTCTGT
>NZ_CAKJTO010000210.1:0-2960 GCF_917627405.1 Protofrankia sp. Cj5 | reverse complement strand
AGGCCACGTATTGTCACGCGAGCTACGTTCAAGTAAGTCGTAACATTCGGTCGCTGGGACTCCACCCGTCGGTGACGGACCAGGACTTACACCGCATGGGTGCGTAGATCCGGCTTAGGGGCTACCGTCGCGGCTCGCTCCTGCTGGCAGTAACTGTGATGTTCCGCAGCCTGCGGGCGTGGCTGCGGTATCTGGACCTGGCTCACCCGAGCAAGCCCGCTGACTGGGCCGAATACGCAGCTGCGCTGCGTGCCAAACGCCGCGAGCCCGGTCGGATGGCCGCGTCACCCACCTCGTGGTCTGGGCGTTGCTACCGGACCGGCCTGCCAGGGCGTGACGGTTCGGCGGCTGAGGTGCAGAGGTAATCTGACGCCTGCAAGATCAGACCAGCGGCAGCCAGCGAGGAGGGGTTCGATGGTCAGCCACTTTCTCTCCTTCTCGCCGATCGACGCGGCAGCGGTCCGTGCGGCGATCGACGGTGGCGAGACGCTGTCGGTCGAGTTCAAGAGTGAACAACGCCAGTCCCTGGGCGACCGTGAGCTGATCGAGGCGGTGGTCTGTCTCGCCAACGGCCGTGGCGGTGTGCTGCTCCTCGGAGTTGAGGACTCCGGCGTGATCACCGGCGCACGGCCTCGGCACGGCGATCGGACGGAGCCGCAGCGGCTTCAGGCACTCATCGCAAATTCGACGCAGCCACCCGTGCAGACCTCCGTCTCCACGGTCGAGGTCGAGGGGACACCGGTCCTGTGCGTCCAGGTGGAAAACAGCCCGCGCATCGTCGGTACTACCCGCGGGATGTATCAGCGGCGGGCCATCGGAGGTGACGGCAAGCCAACCTGTGTACCGGTCCACGCGCATGAGATGCTCGCGCACGAGATCGACCGCGGAGCGCTGGACTACTCGGTGCTTCCCGTACCCGACGCGGGCTGGAACGACCTGGATCCGCTGGAATTCGAGCGGTTCCGTCGACTGATCCGAGAATCCGCCGGCTACGGCGACCGGGTGCTTGCCGAGCTGGACGATCAAGATATCGCACGTGCTCTCGGCCTGCTTGAGCAGCGAGGTGGCGCAACCGCGGTCTGTGCGGGTGCGCTGCTCCTGTTCGGTCGGGAGGAGGCGATCCGCCGCTACTGCCCGACCCACGAAGCGGCCTTCCAGGCATTGCGGGGCCTGGCGGTCCAGGTGAACGACTTCTTCGCCTGGCCGCTGTTCCGCCTGGCCGAGGAGCTCCTCACACGGTTCCGGGCCCGCAACTCCGAGCAGGAGATCCAGTTCGGCCTCCTCCGGGTCAGCGTTCCCGCCTACTCGGAGACGGCCTACCGCGAGGCGCTTGCCAACGCACTGATCCACCGGGACTACACCGCCCGAGGCGCGGTCCACGTCCAGTGGCAGGACGAGCAGTTGGAGATCACGAATCCCGGGGGCTTCCCGGCTGGGATCACTGTTGACAACTTCCTCGTCGCGTCACCGCGCCCCCGCAACCCGCGGATCGCCGACGCTTTCAAACGGGCGGGAATCGTCGAGCGGACCGGTCGTGGGATCAACCGGATTTTTGCTGAGCAGCTGCGTTTCGGTCACAGCCCGCCGGACTACACGCGGTCTACCGATAGTTCTGTCGCGGTGCTGCTCCCAGGCGGCAAGGCAGATCTTTCGCTCATTCGTTACGTCGTCGGCCAGGAGCACCAGGGCCAGCCGCTGATGTTGCCGGACCTGCAGATCGTCACCGATTTGCTACACCACGGCCGGCTTCGTACCGAGGAGGTTGCCGCCGTGCTGCAGGTGGGCGAGGCGGAGGCTCGCCGACAACTCGCGCGGATGGTCGACCGGGGTCTGGTCGAAGCCCGCGGCGGCGGGAAGGGCCGCACCTGGCATCTCACCGCGGCGGTCTACCGCGAGCTTCGCGAACCCGCCGCCTACGTGCGGGTCCACGGGTTCGACCAGGCGCAGCAGGAACAGATGGTGATCAAATACGTGGATGTTCATGGCCAGATCACCCGCGGTGAGGCGGCCAACCTGTGCTCGCTGTCCCCCGATCAGGCGTCCCGACTGCTACGCCGCCTCGCCGGAGGGGACGGTCCTCTCGTCGCCGACGGCGAGGGCCGGTCCCGCGTGTACACGCGCCGCGCGTGATGGGATCACGCGCGCTCGACATCCATCACGCGCGCGTGAAAATACACGCGGCGATGCTCGATGCGACCGGAGAGCAGAAGGTCGGTGACGGTGATGGACCTGGTCGAGGCGGTGCTGCGGTATGTCGAGCGGTTCCATGCGGCACCGGCACCATCAGATCATCTCGCCGCTCGGGGCGTGGCTGGTGCGCGCCAGCCGGGGAGGTCACCGAGGGGGCACAGCGCACGGCGGTAGAGGATGCGCTGGGCTTGCGATGTGCCGACGGCGGCTGCGGGGCGGCTGCGGCTGCGGGGCGGACCTGCTGGGCAATCCACATCCCGCGGTGCGGTTGGCCACGGCGATCGCACCTGCCGGCGGTTGAGACCGAGGCCCTGCGCTGGGATGGGCTCGCTGCGGCCGAGGCCAACAAGCCGTTGCCGGTGCTGGGGCAGCTGATGGCTGGGGCGGAGGCGGTGGGTGCGTGAGCCCGTTCAGGTCGGCTCGGCAGGCCGATGGGGACGGCTACGCCGTGTTTGTTGATCCGTAGCCGTGGTGGGTTTGTCATCGTCGGTCTTCCTGGGGGCTGTGCCTGCGCCTGTCCGTATCCGACGGATGATGGTGAGGTGACGGCGATATATGCCCGGGGAGGCTTCGAGGGGCTGATGCGTGTGGCTGTCAAGCGGTTAAATCTTGATCGACATCCAGAACCTCTGACACGCCGACGAAACGGGGAGGTTCTGGCAAAGATCGATATTGCTGTGACCTGCATAAACGTAAACGATCAATCTTTTGGATCAGTTTATCCACAGCCCTCGTCGGGAGGTTCTGGAAGGATCTTGCAAACCCGCAGC
>NZ_CAKJTO010000209.1:0-3272 GCF_917627405.1 Protofrankia sp. Cj5 | reverse complement strand
CCCTGCACCTCAACTTCTTCACGCGAACAATGTCGGTGACAGCCCCGTCCGACCCACTGACCTCGGGCGGGGCACTCCATGCCATTGTGGGCACGCTATTGCAGGTCGGTGTCGCGGTATTCATCTCAGTGCCGCTCGGTATCACCACCGCGTTGTTCCTCAATGAGATACGCGGCCCTCTCGCCCGGCCGGTACGCACGATCGTCGACACGATGAGCGCGATTCCGTCGGTGGTCGCGGGCCTGTTCATCTTCGCGACCGTCGTGCTGGCGCTCGGCACGAACCGGTGCGGGTTCGCCGCCTCCCTTGCCATCACCATCATGATGATGCCGATCATTACCCGGACAGCGGAAGTGGTATTCCGGATCGTCCCCGGTGGGCTGCGGGAGGCCTCCTTCGCACTCGGCGCGAGCCAGTGGAAGACCGTGTGGCATGTTGTGCTGCCCACCGCCCGCCCAGGCCTGCTGACAGCGGTCATTCTCGGGGTTGCGCGCGGCGTTGGTGAGACTGCGCCGGTGCTGCTCACGGCGGGTTTCACCAATGACCTCAACGCCGACCCCGCCCACGGCGCGATGCTCTCCCTGCCCCTCTACGTCCTCAACTACGTCAAGTTCCCCCAGCCCGAGTCGGTCGCGCGGGCCTATGGCGCGGCGCTGACGCTTCTCGCGCTCGTACTCACGCTGTTCGTCATCGCCCGCGTTGTCGGAGGCCGTGGCCCCGGACAGCTCTCACGCCGGCAGAAGCGCCGCTCCGCGGAGGTGTCCTGATGATGCCCAATGTCTCCCCGGGAGATGCCCGCTCAGGAAACACGCCCGCACGAGGCAGGCCGCCGGGCACGAGGAGGCGCCGGCTGGTCGCCCGATTCGTCGCGATCATGCTGATCGTGGCCGCGGCCGGCGGGGCCGGGATCGGGGCGACGCCGCCCGCCAGCGCCGACGCCCCCTATGCGGCCGTGGCCGGATCCGGCTCCACCTGGAGTGAGATCATGATCAGCCAGTGGGTTCGCGACGTCCGCAAGAACGGCCTTCCGGTCAACTACACCGGTAACGGTTCTTCATCGGGACGGTCGGATTACTGGAACGGTCTCAACGACTTCGCGGTGTCCGAGATCCCGTTCCAGCCGCGGATCCCGGGCAGCAACGACACTGATGAGCTGCCGCTCGCGGCCAGGCGGCCGTATGCCTATCTGCCCATCGTCGCGGGTGGGACGTCGTTCATGTATCACCTGACCGTCGCCGGGAAACAGGTCACGAATCTCCGGCTGTCGGGCGAGACCCTTACCAAGATTTTTACCGGGGTCGTCACCAACTGGTCGGATGCCGCGATCACCAGGGACAACGGTCGGCAGCTGCCGGACAAGGCCATCACACCGGTCCTTCGCTCGGATGGTTCGGGTACGTCCGCCCAGTTCACGCTCTACATGTCGAAGCAGTACCCCGGGCTCTGGGCGGACTTCTGCGGCAGGTACGCGGGTTTCACCGGCAACTGCGGGCTGCAGTCGTTCTACCCGACATTTCCCGGGGCGAAGGGCCAGGCCCTGTCAAGCGGCGTCGCCAACTATGTCGCCGCTCCGTACGGCGAGGGCTCCATCACCTACGTCGAGTACTCCTACGCCCAGCGTTCGGGATTCCCGGTCGCAAGCATCCTGAATGCCGGTGGCTATTACGTCCAGCCAACCGCGGGAGATGTGGCGGTGGCTCTCACGCAGGCGAAAATCAACACCGACCTCACCCAGAACCTTGACGGCGTCTACGCCTACAACGACCCTCGTGCCTACCCCATCTCGAGCTACAGCTACATGATTGTTCCGGTCGAGGCGGTGGGGCGGTTCACGCCCGACAAGGGGCGGACCCTGTCGACCTTCATGAGCTACTTTCTGTGCGCCGGTCAGCAGAAGGCGGAGAACCTCGGGTTCTCGCCCCTGCCGGTCAACCTCGTGCAGGCCGGTTTCGACCAGCTGAGCCGCATACCGGGGCACGTTGCGCCGCCTGCCCTGGCCAGCTGCAACAATCCCGCGCTGCAGGTGCTGAACACCGCGCCAGCGCCCCCCGCCTGCGCGAAGGCCGGCGCGGCGGCGTGCGCCACGACAACGGCCAGCACGTCCAGCGGCGCTGGTGGCGGCACCGGTTCCGGTAGCGCTTCCGGCGGCGCTGCCAGCGGCAGTGGTTCGGGCGGCACGGCCGGCGATACCTCCGGCGGCGCCGGGACGGGTGTTACCGGGACGGGCGGGGAGGCATCGAACGGTACCGGCTCGGCGGGCACGGGCACAGGCACAGGCACAGGCACGACGATCGACCCGGAGACCGGACAGCTTGTCGGCGCGGCCAGCGGCAACGGCTCAGGTGGACCCGGCGGGAGCGACATCTCCGCCGCCCCGGTATCGGTGTCAAGCCTGCGCCAGGGCGGTCACCAGGCGAACATTCTTTTTGTGCTCGCCGGCCTCACCGTGTTGGCCGCCTTCTTTGTCCCACCGTTGTTGAGCGCACAGCTGAGCCGCCGCCCGCCGCCACCTGAATGAGCGCTACCCGGCCCCCGAGAATTCATTTTCTTCGCCGTCGTAAAATGTCGAGCCCAGCCGTGAACGCATATTCACGGGTGTTTGCTGAATGGTTACCCGATAGCTGCCCGGTAAATCCCCCGGATGGCTGGCAGTGTTCATCAGAAGCATGGAAACGTCACACCGGAGCCACCTGACGGCTCGGCGGTGGTTGCGTGCCGCCAGGTGAAAACCGTTCCCGACGAGGAGTGGAACATGAATATTCCGAAGAAGGCGGCCCGCGTGGTCGCCGTAACGGCCACGGCGCTGGCCGTGGGCGCCATGGGCGGACCTGCCCTGGCCGACCCGCCAGCGAACGTCACCCCGGCGGCCGGCGACATCGTCGGCGTGGGTTCGGACACCACGCAGAACATCCTGAACGACTACTCGACGTCGTACAACGCGACGAACCCGTCGAAGAAGCTCTACAGCTGGAACGCGACCGGCACAACCCCCATCACCGCGAAGGCTGGCTGTGCGAACTATGCCCGGCCGAACGGCTCGAGCGCGGGTGTCACAGCCCTGAACAACGACCCGGCCGCATACAACGCGCCCGGCGTGTGCGTCGACTTCGCGCGTTCCTCGCGTTACCCGGACGCGACGAAGCCCTCGGACGTCGACAAGACCTTCATCGCGTACGCCAAGGACGTGGTGACCTGGGCCGCGAAGCCGGTCTCGCCCAAGCTGACGCCGAAGACCGTCAGCACCAGCCAGCTGAAGAGCATCTACCTGTGCA
>NZ_CAKJTO010000208.1:0-3301 GCF_917627405.1 Protofrankia sp. Cj5 | reverse complement strand
CACCCCCCGACGTAACCCCTACCGCCGCACGATCGACAGCAACCGGGACAGCCCCGGAGAGGATCTCTTCAGTGGCGTGCCCTGACACCAACCAGTAGCGGGAAACGACCGCCTGTGTACGGTGTGCTGGCCGTAGCATACGGCCCGGCACGACTGGCAGGCCATGGTGTCGAGGCCTTTCGACTGGAGCGCTCCCGGTGTTCCGTGGACAGCGGACCTGAAGTCCACTGTCTGGAAGGGGCCTCGGATCACCGACGTTCGACCTGTCGCCAGCCAGAGGGGCTTCCATTTCAGCAAGGTGTCGACAGTCCGCGAACGAGTCCGGCGGCCGGGTATCTCAACCCGCTCGCCAGCGCTGACAGTGTATCGGCCGCCCAGCTGTGGTGGCCTCGGCGATGTCCTTCGGAGACAAGAGCGCTGTCTTTCCGGGGCAGCCGTGTCGTCGCCTGGTGGTGGTTTCCTATGCGAGCCGGCTCGATCACGAGCCGGTACCGCATCACTGAGTTTGTCCGCTCCGAAAGGGAGAAGGTCCATGACTGAAAGTCCAGCGCCAGCGCCAGCGCCGAGCTTTGCCCCATTCTTCACGGATATAGTCGCCGCGGGAATGTGGTGGCCACGTCACACCGGCGACGGGTTCGCCCCCGAGTTCAGCGCCACCCTTGCGGCGGGAATGCGGTGGCCACGTCACACCGGCGACGGGTTCGCACTCGACGCGGTCTCCGCGAGGCGCTGATTCAACTCAGCCACAGGCCGGTACCCACCGGGACAAAAATCCCCCAATGGGTACCGGTTCGGGGTGTCTCGACGCGCGTTATATCTGATCATTTCTATCCTCGTTCCGAGGAGGCCGAGTGGAGTCACGACCAGAACCGCCATTCGCTGGGCCCGCACATGCCGATCTTGACCTGACGAACGCGTGCAATTTACAGTGCTCACACTGCGATGTCTCGTCGGGCATTCCGCTGACGGAGGAACTTGACCGCACCGGGATATTCAGCATTATTGGCCAGCTTTACAATCTGGGAGTTCTTAGTCTCACCGTGGCGGGCGGGGAGCCGTTCCTTCGGCCTGATGCCGTTGACATCCTGGAACGGGCATGTAGCTATCCTGGGTGGCGTGTGAGCGTGATCACGAATGGTACGTTGCTTTCTGGGCGGCTTGTTTGGGATCTGCTCCACCGCTGCCCGGGTTTGAGTGTAACAGTGAGCCTTGATGGTTCGATGCCAGCTTCGTTCGATATTATCCGTCATAGCGGAAGGCGCACGACGGCCGCACAGAGGTCCTTGTTCTCGCTTGTGACGAGTGGAATAGCGCGCGGCGCGGAAGCGGGCTTGGAGATGCACGCAGCCTTTGCCCTCACCTGTGTTAATCAGGCCGATCTGATGCCAACCTATAATCTTGCGATCGACCTCGGTGTTCGTGACATACTTGCGATCAAGTTCTTTCCCGGCGGCCGCGGATTAGAGCACGTTGCCGAAATGGAGTTCCCCTATCCCGAATGGGCCGAGATGATGGTAGCGTTGACAAAAGCAAAGATGGGCGGCGATCTCCCCTATCTTGCTCTTTCCGTTCCAGCGCCGTGGGAGTTCTATCTCCCACTCATAGACGCTGGGGTCGACATCGCCGAGGCCGAGGCAGCATGGGGCTACCAAGCGCCTCTTCGGGAGCCGGTGTATCTCGCTACTGGTTCGCTTGGGGACCCCAGCGGAATTATTGATCTTAATGTAGTGGCAAATGGGGATGTCTTCCCGGTCACGCTCATGAGCCGCGATCGTTCGGCGCTCTGCGGAAATATAATGGACCGGCCTCTTGCCGACATCTGGCGATACTCAGAACCGCTCGGGCGCCTCCGCGAGTTGACCCTGAAAGATCTCTGCGAAGACTGCCGCGCCTGCGGGATAGTCACAATATGTGGAGGAGGTTCGCGGGCACGCGCTCTCACCCGAACAGGCCGTATCGATGGGCCAGACACTGCCTGCCCGCGAATAGGCCGCGCCGAATGAGTAGTCTTTGGGAGGATATCGATGCTGACATTCGCCGACGGAGGTCTCGCCGTCCGAGTACTAGTCCGCCAGACAGGCGAATGCGAGATTCGTTTTGACGGTAGAATTCTTGTGGGAAACTTGGACCTGACCGCGCTCGTATCGTATTTAGACCACGATCCGGACGGAAGCCGAAGCGACAGTTTCGCCACTTTTTTGGGCCTCTCAGGGAAGGATTTCGTCAGCAGGGCGAAATCTGTCCTCCTGAGTATGCGCGATGTCGGGATACCGATTTCTGTATGGGGAAACTGGGCTCAACATATCTGCTCGGAGTAATACTCCGCACAGGCATGCCGTAGCTATCCTCTCTAGACTGGTCTTTCGCACATGGGATTTCGATGCTCCGGCCGACGCTATTTTCGATCATGATGACGGACTCTCGTCGATAATCCGCACCCACCGTGACCGGTCGCACCGAGTTTTGCCAGAAAGTGCCCTCCAGGCACCAACAAGGCGAACAGTGGACAAATAAAAAATCACACCATCCGCCCACCGAATACACGTGCGGAAGACGAGCCTAGAAAAGGCGTGACAACGATGGGAATTGCCACCGACTACAGCCAGCTCCGCCCACATCGCTCAATGCTACGGGACACCTCACGCACGTTCGCATTCGCGCGGGCTCTACACCACGCCGTCACCTCAGAGTCGATCGTTCTCGATATGGGCACGGGTACGGGGATTTTGGCCATGATCGCTGCGCGCCTCGGAGCGGCGAAGGTGATCGCTGTGGAACGCACGAGGATGGCCGACATCGCCCGGCGGCTCGTACTTGATAATCGCCTTGACACGACCATCGACGTCATCTTCGCGGACGCTGCGGAGATTGAGCTGGATGGGAAGGTCGACGTTCTCGTCAGTGAGTGGCTCGGCGGCATTGCCATCGATGAAAATCTTCTGAGCCCCCTCCTCGCGGTCCGCGATAAGTGGCTCAAACCCGGCGGTACGCTGATTCCAGCCGCGATCACATCATGGCTTGCGCCGACATTCGATCCGTATCTCGCGGACGAGTTCGACTTCTTCACATCGCGAACCTACGGTATCAACCTTGATCTTATCCGCGACATGTCGGCAAACGAGCTGTACTACGGCCGTCATCATTTAGGTTCCGACACTGTACTGAGTCCCGCCCAAGAGATGTGGAGTCTTGATCTCGCGACGTTGCGGGCGCCAGACACCGACCGTGGATATGCGGCATCGTGTGACTTCGTCTTCGAGGCCGATGCGGTGGCAAATGGCCTCATGATGTGGTTCTCAGG
>NZ_CAKJTO010000207.1:0-3312 GCF_917627405.1 Protofrankia sp. Cj5 | reverse complement strand
CTACATGGCTGGTGGCACCACCAGGACCGCGGAGCAGCTACTCGCCGACCGCAACGCCGCGCTGGCCGCGGCCAACGCCGAGGGACGCACCGCCGGTGGGCTGCTGCCAGAGGAGCCGCAGTGGTGGCAGTTCAGCCAGCCGGGCTACCTGGCATCCGTCGGCCGGCAGATGCGCGACAACAACATCTTCACCCTGCTGAAGAACGGCACCTTCCTGTCGAGCTACCCAAAGCTCTTCGCGGGCGTCGACATCGTCGCGGCCCTGCGTGCGATGGGGAACGTCGCGGGCCGGATCCCCGGCGCCGGCATCGCCGCCCCGTCTGCCTGGTTCTACGCCTTGGCCGGTGGGTCCACCTTCCTCGGCTATGCGACATTCGGGCTCGGTCTGGCCGGCCAGCCGGTCCCCTTCATCCCCGGCGACACCCACCACCTCCCGGGCGTGGACACCTAGACACCCAGACAGCCAGACAGCGGCGGCAGCCACGGAAACCCGTCGGGACACCGCGTGGTGGCACAGGACAGGAGCGAGCGGATGACCGGGACGGACGACGACATCATCGAGGTACCCTGGCAGTGGTTCTGGGTGCCTACGCCCGGAGAGGATCTCGCTGCGGAGGCCAGGTGGCTGACGGCGACGGCAGCCGTCTTCGACCGCTGGCTGGCTGAGCGGCGCCAGGCCTTGCCCACCGCTGAGGAAACCGGCGGTGAGCAAGCCAACGATGATGACGATGCCGGCAGTGGCGCGGGCACGACCGGAAGCCTGCTAGCCCAGGATCTGTATGGCCGCGCTGGCGAACTGCCGGCTGGCGGGCGGCTGGTCTGGGGGGTCGGGTTCGACGCCGACGGGCCACGATGGTGGCCGGTCCAGGTCGTTGTCGAGCGGCTCGGCAATGTGGTCGGCAACCCCGACTATCTCCTCGATCTGGTCGGCGCCAGGACCCTGATCGACGGCGTCGCCCCGAACGTCACCTATCTGTCGACCGCCTTCGGTGACGGCCTGCGGGTCGTGCGGGCCGAACGCGGCCCGGCGGACCGGGTCAACGTTCTCATCCGGGCCGCGATCCGCATCGAGTGGCCCGCTACGGCGGACGGCCCCGCGATGAGCTCCGACTTCCTGCTCACCACACGGATCTGGGACATGTCCCTGGCCGCTCTCGCCGGCTCGGGGGTGGATCTGCTGATGCGGCAGATGGCCGACGCCGGAGCGCCGGCACCTCCGGACGGGACACCGGACAACCGGCCGACCGAACTGGTGGAGAACTGATGACCGTCCTGGACTTCGAGCTGATGCTTCCAGAGGGATGGGTCATCCTGTCCACGCAGGATCACCAGCGGGCTCAGACCGACGCGGCGATCGAAAAGATCATCATGCTGGTACTGCCAAGTGACCTGCCGCGTGACAGCGTCGAGCCGTGGCGGCGGGAGCTGCGCCGCCACCTCACGCACGCCGTGGACGAGGCCCGGGAGACGGGCGCCCGGTCGGTGGGGCTGCCGATCGCCCCGATGGACGGCGTCGTCATTCCCGCCTCGTTCTGTACCGCCGTGGTCGACGACCCCGACGTCAAGGACGCGGAGCAGCTGCTGGCCGGGCTGTTGGCCGACGCCGGAGCGGACGGCTCCTTCCACGAGATCGGCGATGGCCCGGCCGTGCGGGTGGAAAGCGTCGTCAGCGAGCAGGGACCAGGCGGTTCCTACGACGGTCCGACCCGGCGGGTGGCCTACTACCTGCCCCATCCCGACGTCGCCGGATGCTGGGCGGTCACCACGTTCACGACACTCGCTGACGGTGACCCGCGCAGCCCGTTCGCGGACGCGCTGGTCGTCTTGTTCGACGCGATCATGTCGACCATGCGCTGGCGTGAGGTCGAGGTGGCCGGCGCTCAGCGGTAGGTACGAACGTCGGCGAGAGTGGATGCGTTGCTGTCACCGCCGTCATGCTCGGGGTGAGCCGGGCGGCCAGGCGTTGAGCTCAGCGGGCCCTCGAGCGCCCGAGTTCCCGCCGGTCGGGTGGTCAGCCGGCGGGAGCGCTGTCATGCTGTAGATCTTTGTACTATGATCAATCGGCATCGATATGCGTATGCCCAGCTTCTGGAGCGTGCTGATGCCGCGAATGTCTCGGAGCGGGCAGAGTGTCGCGTCCCGAGCCGGGCAATACGTCACGAGATATGGCAATCAGCCTGGATGGTGAGCAGAGGGCCGGTAATGTTACGGCGATGCTTCGTACTGAGCACGGCTTGGCCGTTATTGGCGCGGCCATACCGGCATGCCTTCCTTGCCTGGGTGCGGCAGCCCACCGAGCAGTACCGCGACTGCCGTACCGTCCCCGCGTACACCACAGGTCTTCGATGGGCGCTGACGGCGATTCGGCGTGGGGGCGGTTCTGTGTGGTGAGCGGCGCTGGTGAGGTGGCCGCCGCTCTGCCGCTGAGGATTCGGGCGGCAATGCGTGATCGATGCGCTACGGGCGCCAGCCCGCCGGGACGGCCGAACGGGCCCTGACCCGACTCGGGGGGCAGGTCGCCATCCGTCTTGCTGACGGGCCTCGACCTGCCGTCGCCGGACTGAACCTGACAGCCAGGAGGACCCCTACATGAGGAAACTCGGACGTATAGAGACAGACATCGAGGAGGCGATGAGTGGCGGGGGGCCGCGGTGGCCGAGGCCTGCCGAAGTACGTGAGGCGGGGCGTCGCAGGCATGCCGGGCCAGTGCCTGATGTGCTGCTCAGCCTCGACGAGGAGTACGGTGCGGTCCTCGCGCTGCTCGATCGCTCCGCGGCGATCGAGCGCATGGTCGTCGGCGCCCCGGAGTCGGCCGGGGTTGACATGGCGTGGGTCGGTGAGCCGGCCGGCGTCGACCAGATCGTGCTCGGTCGCGGCGTCAACATGGCAACCGAGGTGCTGAACGGCATCGTCGTGCCGGTCGGGGCCGGGCTGGGCGGCAAGGTCCTGACCGCTCGCCGCCCGCTGTGGGTCAGCGACTACTATGGGTCCTCCGAGATCACGCACGACTTCGCACCACAGGCCGCGGCCGAGGGCATCAAGGCGATGATCGCGGTGCCGATCATGCACGATGGCCGGGTACTCGGTGTCCTCTACGGCGCCAACCGCAGCTGGACACAGTTCGGTGACCGCAGCGTGCAAGCTCTCGAGCGGATGGCGGCCCGGATGGCGACAGCCCAGATCGTCGCGGAGCGCACCCAGCACGCGGCCGACGTCGCCGCTCACGAGGAACGCCGCCGGCTTGCCCTCGAGCTGCACGACAGCGTCGGCGCGATGCTGTTCACCCTCGGTGCCGGCATCCGCAGCCTCAGT
>NZ_CAKJTO010000206.1:0-3385 GCF_917627405.1 Protofrankia sp. Cj5 | reverse complement strand
ACATACACCCGCTTGACCGGGCGGGGTGACCACGGCGTCGCGCGGTGCTGAACCCAGTCGGCCAGTTCGGCCTTGTGCTGGTCTCTCACCACGACCTGCCCGTCCACCCCGGCCGTCTTGCGGCCAGCGTTGGCCTCCGTGACCCGCCGCACCGAGAGCAGCGCGTTGGCGCGGGAACGGAGCATCAACTTCTGCAGGTTGCGGACCTTCTTCAGGTCCCCCGCCCGCGTCGCCGCGAAGATCCGCTGCCGCAGTCGCCGTACGTCCTCCTCGACAGCACGCCAATCCACAGCGTCCCAGTCGGGGAACTCGTCTTCAGGTCCGTTCACCACGACCAGATCGTCGCCGACCGCGGCCGCCTCCAACATCATCGTGGCGTCCAACTTGTCCCTCGGTTCCGGTGCCGTTGCCAACTCGTCGTTCGCGGGCTCACCCGGCCCGCGTCAGCACCCTTTCGGGTCGAGGCATCAGCCTCTATCCGGCCAGTTATGCGGGACCGCCGACGGAGGTGCCGACCTTCGATCTCCCGGTTTCCTGTTGCCTTTCGGCTGCCGGCGTTCGCTTCTCGGGCCGTCCTGCGCCCGCCGGGGCATCGATCAACCTCACGGTCGACCTACCGGGCCCAGCTACCGCTGGGTCCGGACACCGGCGGGGTTGTCACGTTCCGCATGAGACAGATACGACCGGGGTGGGCGCCCTCTGTACCCCGGGGACGGTGGTGCGCTCCCGCCCAGCTAAGCCCGTCCGGGCGGCACCCGTCGCCTCCCAGCGACCGGCCCCTGTCTCCCGCTGGACCATCCCATCGGCGAGAGTGCTCATGACGAGGCGTCAACGAGGATTCACGTCCTTCACCCGTCCGGTCTTCCCCAGCCTGTGACCACCGGATGGAACAGCGGTCCTTGGGCCTTTAACCCTGGGCTTCGCACCCCGCGGTTACCCACGACGCACGCCAGAGCGGGGACGATCCTTGCGCACTGGACCGGGTCCTACGTCTTCGACATCAGTCGAACCTCCTCAACGAGCACCACTGTTCTCATGCGACCTCGTGTCGCACCACCATGTTCAGCCAGCTTGCGTGCTTGGGTGTGTAGGTCACCGTGAACCGTGTGGGGTGCCAGAAGTCGGTCTGGGCCTGTCACCTGGGCTGATGCGGCGGAGCGGGCAGACGGCATGATGGTCAGTTGTGTCCATCCGCCTGCTCTATCTGATCTTCGTGCGGGTGTGCGGTTGGCTGGTGTTGCTCGGTCGTTCGTCGGCATCGAAGGACATCGAACTGCTGGTGTTGCGGCATGAGGTCACCATGCTGCGCCGTACCCAGCCCAAGCCACGCTGGGACTGGGCAGACCGGGCGGTACTCGCCGCCTTGATCCGGCTTCTCCCCAAGGCGCTGCGAACCCACCGGCTGGTCACCCCCGGCACCGCCCTACGGTGGCACCGCCGTCTGGTCACACGGACATGGACTCATCCGCAGCGGACGGGACGACCACCAATCAGCCCGGAGATCGCGGTCCTCATCGAGCGGCTCGCGACCGAGAACACGACGTGGGGCTATCAGCGGATCCAGGGCGAGCTCCTCAAGCTCGGCCACCGGGTCAGCGCCTCCACGATCCGCCGGGTCCTGAAGTCCCTGGGTCTCCCACCGGCGCCCAAGCGGCAGGCCGACACGACGTGGCGGCAGTTCCTGCGCACCCAGGCCTTGACCATGCTGGCCGTCGACTTCTTCCATGTGGACTGTGCCGTGACGCTACGGCGTCTGTACTGCTTCTTCGTCCTGGAAGTCGGCTCCCGCACCGTCCATGTCCTCGGGGTCACCGCCCACCCCGACGGACCGTGGACCACCCCACAAGCCCGGAACCTGCTCATGGATCTCGGTGACCGGGCGGCCGACTTCCGGTTCCTGGTCCGTGATCGCGCCGGACAATTCACCGCGTCGTTCGACGCGATCCTCGCCGACGCCGGTATCGGCGCAGTCACGATCCCACCCCGAACTCCGCGGGCGAACGCCTACGCGGAACGGTTCGTCCGCACGGTCTGGGCCGAGGTCACCGACCGGATGCTGATCTTCGGTGAGCGGTACCTGCGCGTTGTCCTGGCCGAGTACGCACGGCACTACAACGGACGACGACCCCACCGCGGTCGCGGCCTTCAACCACCACGGCCCGACCACCCCGTCGCGGACCTGACCCAGGAACGGATCAAGCGTCGACCCATCCTCGGCGGCCTGATCAACGAATACGAACGAGCCGCCTAAAACCCCAGGTCAAGGCCGGTGGCCGAGTTCTGACACCCCACAGGCGTCACGTCACCGCCAGAGCTGGACCTTCCCGTCGATGCCGGCGCTCGCGAGCATTCGTCCGTCCGGCGAGAAGGCGACCGACCAGACGCCGCCCATGTGCCAGCGCAGGGGCGTGCCAAGCAGGCGGGGGGAGGCGCGGTCGGTGACGTCCCAGAGCCGCACGAAGCGATCCGCGGCGCCGCTTGCCAGCAATGTTCCGTCCGGGGAGAACGCGACCGAGTGGACCCAGCCGGCGTGCTCGATCAGCGCGCCGCCACGCGGGCGCGGAGCGGCGCCCTCCCCGACGTCCCACAGGCGGACCGAGTGATCGGCGCTGCCGCTGGCAAGCAGCGTGGCGTCCGGGGAGAACGCGACGGCGAAGACCCGGCCGAAGTGGCCAGTCAGCGTGGAGCTCGGCGTTGTCGACTCGCCCCCGGGCCGACGGGGCCGCACGGTGCCCGCGGCATCGGCGACGAACCGGGCCGGCCCGGCGCCGCGCGCCTCGGCGGTGTCGATGACCCGCACAGACATGTCGTGGGCGGCGACGGCCAGCAGCGTCCCGACGGGCGCGAACGCGACGCCTCGCGCTGGGCTGGCGATCTCCAAGGCGGCGAGGCGGTGGGGGCGGGCCGGGTTGGTCAGGTCCCACAGGAACACGATCCCGTCCTGGCCAGCGCTAGCCAGGATGGGACCGTCCGGCGCGAAGGCGACCGAGTGGACCGGGCCCGTGTGCGCCAGCAGCGGCCGTCCCAGCGCGCGAGGTTCGGCGGGATCGGTCACGTCCCACAGCCGCACCGCACGGTCCGCGCCAGCGCTGGCCAGAACGGGCCGGCCGGGCGCGAACGTGACGGAGGAGACGCGGTCGTGGTGGGCGGTCAGGGCTCGCCCCAGTTGCCGGCGGCCGGCGACGTCCCACAGCCGCACCGTCCGGTCGTCACTGCCGCTGGCCAGGAGCGCCGAATCCGCCGAGAACGCCACCGCGCACACGGTGCCCACATGACCGGCCAGGGGCTCACCGAAGCGGCTGGGCACGGCCGTCATCCGGTGCGGCGCGGGTCGCCGGGGTGCCGCCGCGCCTTTCTCCGCGCCGCGGGTCGCCCCCGGGTCGCC
>NZ_CAKJTO010000205.1:0-3465 GCF_917627405.1 Protofrankia sp. Cj5 | reverse complement strand
CGTCCCGCCGAGTCAGCATTATTGTCAGGGCGTTCCGGACAACACAGTTCCGGCAGCCGTTCGCGGTTGCCTGGAGCGCTGCCTGATATCACAGCCCGGCGATCACCACAGATCTCTCAATGCGCGATTATTAGAGTGGTACGCGTAATTAGGCGGCCACCGCGGGGTTCTCCGTGGCCCGTGAGAACAAACAAAGATATCGCGGTGGCCGCAGCTCGCAGCGCATCCGAGGTGGACGTATCATCGCCTTCTTTCGGACAATCCGTCATCCTACCGGCCATCATCACCTGGTGGTCGGATCAGCGGAGCGGCCACCGGGCGCGCTCCCGGCGCTACCATCTCCAGACACCGTTCCGGGCCATCCAGAGCAAAATCCACCACAGAGGCGACCGCATGGCACCCCATGCCCCGTCTGTTGATGCAACCCGGCAGCGCTTTCACCGTCGGCCAGTCTGTCCAGATCACCCGCTATCAGGCTGGCCGCAACCGTCGCGCCATGATCCCAGCAAGCCTCGCGCCCAGCGGCGTCCACCTCGCCGACGATTGACAGGGGCTCACGCAGGCGCTTCCACCTCAGGCCGGTGGCAATGGTCTCGACCCCGCGGACCGCGCCGATCGTATCGCTGTCGCCATGGACATACAGCGCGTACGGCCGCCCAACCGTCGCTTCCAAGATCGGGTAATACACGGCGCCACGGAAACGCACCAGACCCTGGTTACGGACATTTCACCTTCCGTGACCAACCAGATCGGTGCGGACGGCCACCACGCCGCCCCCGCTCGCTACGGCATCAGGCTCGCGGCGGTGGCAGCACCCAGCTCCCAGCACGCCTCGCTGTCCTTCGCGTCCAGCGCACCGATCACTGTCACCGGCTCGTGCAGGCGCTTCCACCGCAGACAGGTGGCGATCGTCTCCACGCTCCGGACCGCGCCCGTGGTGTCGGAGCCACCGTGGACATACAGGGCGTACGGCCGACCGATGCTTGCTTCCAAGCAGGGGTAATAGGCTTGATCGCAGAAATGCGCCGAACCCTGGTCACGAGGAAGTCACTCCTGGCGATGCTCCGAACATGCGAGGAGTCGTGCACGTTCGGAGGGTGACCGCTGCGTGTCACATCGGGCCGCCGCAGCCAGCCCGCTACCCGCACTGTCCCGCCCCTTCCCGAGCGCCATCGGGACCGGCGTGACCGACTCAGCCCAAGCCGCGCACGGCCGCCCTGTCCGCGACGCGGAGGCGATGGCGCCGCAGCCCGGCGAGCCCACGGATCACGGCGAGCAAGCGATCCGCGCTCAGGACGGCATCGGGATACCGTGGACTCATGGCGGCGTCACGCACCACCACGGTCACAGTCCCGATCACCGTCGAGCGCGACGAGGACGGCGTCTGGTGTGCACATGCGCAGCTACGTCCGGGAGTAGGCGCCCACGGCGAGGGGGCCACCGAGCAGGACGCGCTGGACGACCTGCGCGAGGCGCTCGTCGGCTTGATCGAGGAGTTCGGGGTTCCCCGGGAGCTGTCCGTCACCGTGGCAGCCTGATGCCGCCGGTCCCCTCCGTTCGAGGCATCCGGGTGGTCCATGCGCTGGAGCGTCAGGGCTTCAAGGTAGCGAGGGCCAACGGCAGCCATCACATCATGCGACACCCGGACGGCCGTGGCACGACAGTCCCGGTGCACGGTTCGCGGGACCTTGCGAAGGGTACCTTGCGCGGCATTCTGAATGACGTCGGCCTGACGATCGACGAACTCGCCCCGTAACAGCCTGGTCCAGATCACGCGGGCATCAGGCTGGCCGCGACCGTCGCCCCGAGTTCCCCAGCAGGCATCTCGTGAAGCCTGGTTCAGCGCGCCCGTGACGAGGACGGGCGGCAGCGCCTGCTTCCACTTGAGGCCCGTGGTGATCGTTTCGACGCCACGGACCGCGCCGGTCGTGTCGCTGGCCCCATGGACGTACAGCCCGTACGGGCGGCCGACAGTAGCTTCCAAGACGGGACAGAAAATGCAGTCGAAGAAATCCGCCGAACCCTGGTCACCGGCATGTCCGCGCTGTCCGAGGCAGATCAGCATGCGCCCGCCGCCGCCTTCGCCCGCCAGACAGCCGAGACCGCGGCCCAGGACTACAGCACCTTCGAGGCACCAGCGGGAACGCCGTCGGATTATGGGGCAGGACTCGCAGCGGAACTGGCGGAGACAACCGAAACATTGGCCCGTGCCGGCCAATACGAGCAGGTCGTGGTGCTGGCGGCCGTTACCGAGGCCGTGACGGGTGCCATCTACCGGGAGGACAGGCGGGCGGAAGCCCTGACCGACCTGGTCGAAAGCCTGTCCGGTGCACGACCAGCGGGACCACCGCCGGCAGCTGGGTCGCCCTGGGATGATCGCCCAGGTAACGGTCCCAGACACCTACGACGTAGCGCAGCATCCGAAACGCCATGAGCTGACCGTTGCTGCTCTGATGCGTTGTACGGTAGCGGTCGTGATCGTTGATCGGGGACGGATCGTCGCCGCTCTCCCCGGCTACGAGATCGGGGGCGATCTCGGCGCCGGCGCGTTCGGGCTCGTCGTCGCCGGCCGGCATCGCACGCTGAACCGCCCCGTCGCGATCAAAGTCCTGCCGGCGGGGCCCGACGCGGTCGCCGCCCGCTTCGCCGACGAGGCGGAGCTACTCGCCAGGATCGACCATCCGCATGTAGTGCGGGTCTACGACTACGTCGAGACCGACGCCCTTCGACTGATCGTCATGGAGCTCCTGCCGGGCGGGACGCTCACCCGCCGTCGCCGCGGCATGACCGCGCGGGGAGCCTGCGCGGTGGGCCTCGCCGCGGCCGCGGCGCTGCACTGCGCGCACACGCACGGCGTTCTGCATCGTGACGTCAAACCCGACAACATGATGTTCGGTGCCGACGACCTGCTCAAGGTCACCGACTTCGGCATCGCGAAGCCCTTCGAGGCGGGCGCGGAGGCCACCGCGAGCGCGGTGGTCGGAACGCCGATCTACATGGCTCCCGAGCAGATCGTCGGCGGCCGCCTCGGCCCCGCCACCGACCTGTACGCGCTCGGTGTGGTGCTCTACCACCTCCTCAGCGGCGTTCTCCCGGTCGACCCGGGGCTGCCCGTCCACATGGTGTGGCATCACCGGCTCCACACCCCGCCGCCGCCGCCGCCCGGCGTGGCGCCGCCAGTGGCCGCGGTCCTGCTGCGGGCGCTCGCCCGGGAACCGGGCGAGCGCCAGGAGTCGGCTCTCGCCTTCGCTCTGGACCTGGCCCGTGCGGCGGCCGACGCGTACGGGCCGCGGTGGACCGCCGGCGCGGGCATGCCACTGCGCGTCGACGACGAGATTCGCGCCGCCGCCGACCATCCCGCCGGCCGTACCTCGACGCCGGTCACGGCCCGCGAGCGGCCCCCGCCGGCGGCCGAGCCACCCGATCCGGGCGCCGCCGCCGGCGGGGGCCCGGGCGACCCGGGGG
>NZ_CAKJTO010000204.1:0-3494 GCF_917627405.1 Protofrankia sp. Cj5 | reverse complement strand
GCCAGGTCCCGGTCGTCGGCGAGGGAGGGGCCGGCCAGCGCCCAGCCGCCGGGCTGCCGGCGGGGCCGCAGCCGCCGCACGGCCAGGACCACGCCGGTCACAGCGACGGCGGTGACTAGGGCGGTGAGGGTGATGGTGGCGGCCAGCCAGCCGGCGGGCACACCCGGCCATGCGGTGGTCGTGTCGGCGGTGGCCAGCGCGGCGAGGAACTGGCCGCCGAAGCCGGGCACGTGCCCGCCGCCGAGGGCGGCGGCCAGACGGGCCGCGGCCCAGATCAGCCAGCCGGCGGCGACCAGCGTCCACAGCACGCCGATGGCGAGCCAGGGGGCGAGGAACTGGCTGCCGCGGGGGCCGTGGGGGCCGCTCACCGGCGGATCGCCTGATCGGAGTCGTACAGGTCCAGCTCCGCCGGTCGCAGGGTCATCTGGACGGGGATACCCAGCCGCCCCCCGGTTTTGATCAGATATTTGCCGCGGCCGGGGTGGCGGACACCGGGCTGCCAGGAATCCGGCGCTGACCAGGAGGCGACCATCGCGCGTTCCGGCGCGGTCAGCGGGGTGATCTGATGGACCCGGTCGAGTTCGCGGGGCGGCAGCCCCGCGCAGATCAGGATCGCGGCCCGGTCCACGAACCCGCGCGCCTTGGCCCGGTCTTCCTCCGTCGGCAGCGCGTCCAGGTCGGCCAGCGAATGGGTCACCATCAGCGACGCGATCCCTTTGGCGCGGTTGAGGCGGGTCAGGGCGTCGGCGTGCTCCACCAGCCCGGGCGCGCCGCGCAGCGCCCGCCACAGTTCGTCCATGACCGCCAGGTGGTGGCGGCGGGGGGCCAGGTGCACGTCGGCGAGGGCGGCCGCGGCGTCAACGACCCCGAACCCGTAGGCCCAGGTGCACAGCAGCGCGGCGGACAGCAGGGTGTCCCCGGCCGCGCCCACCCGGGAGATGTCCACGGAGACGGCGGGGGCATCGAGGTCGATGGGGGTGGTGGTAGGCCCGTCGAACACCCCGGCCAGCGACCCCTCCGTCAACAACGCCAACGTCGGAACGAGGTCGTCGACGCGGGCAGCGTATGCCTGCGGGCTGAGGGCGCGGGCGGCGGCGCGCAACTCGTCCGGCCCGGATTCGATCACATGCAGGACGTCGGGCACGGTCGGGGCGGCCCGGCCGCGGTGACGGTCCTCGAGGAGGTCGACGGCCCGGCCCAGGATGACCTCTTCGGCGTTGCCGATGCGGCTGCCGCGCACCAGGGAGGCCAGAGCGAGCAGCAGGGACAGCCGGCGACCGCGGACCTCCCAGCGCAGAGCGGCGGCCTGCTCGGCGGGCAGGCGGTCCCATGCCTGCCCGAGCGGGCCGGCGTCCAGCGGGTTGATCCGGTCCAGGCCGCGGCCGACGCGGATGACCTGCCCGCCCAGGGCCTCCACATGCCGGGTGTAGTCCGGTTTGGTGTCCCCGAGGATCAGGGTGCGGGTGCCGAACGCAGCCATACCGGTGATCATTCGGTGGGCCAGGGCGGTCTTGCCGGTGCCAGGCTGGCCGAGCAGGAACACACCCGGGTTGGTGACCAGACCGGCGTCCGCCCACAGCAGCGGATCGAGGCAGACGACCTCCCCCCACAGCAGGTGCCGGCCGATCGGGACGCCAAGGGCCGGGGAACCGCCGCCGGCGACGAACGGGTACAGCCCGCAGATCTGCACGGTGGTGCCCTGGTATTCGATGCTCTGTTCGACGTGGGCGGCGCGGCCCGCGCCGGGGGTTTTCCACCCCCAGGCCGGAGCGACCGGGCCGGCATCCGCCGCGGTGACCACGGTACCGGGGGCTGGCGAGGGCGGCGCGAGGAAGGTCTGCTTCCGGGGGGCGTGACGCGGCGACATCCCGATCTCCTGGGGTCAGTGGGGCCAGCGGCGGGACAGCACCGGCGGGCAGATCCCGCACGGCAGGGTGGTGGCGAACCCGGCGGCCTGGCTGCCGTACATCCGCCGCAGTCGGATCTTGGACTCGTCGGCGCGGGACTGCACGTCCGCGACCGCCAGCGGCAGCTCGGACGCGTCGAGCACCGTCGTGGTCACGTACAGAGACATCAGGGTGACGCCGCCGCCGAGGGCTTCCTCCGCGGCGGCGCGGTGGGCGCGCTGGGCATCGGCGGTGTCCCGGGCGGTGGCGTCCCGGCCGGTCTGGGCTCGGTAGGTCGCCCGGAACGAGGCGGCAGTGACCTCCCGTTCCAACACGCGGGCGGCGTCCCCGGCTGGTAGCGGCCGGTAGAGCAGGGTAACCCGTCGCGGCCACCGGCCCGGGGCGATCAGCCGGGCCAGCACGTGCGCGGGGACCTGCTGGCGGGGAGCCTCCCGCCACGACCACGACACCGAATATGCCCCGTCGTGGTCGTACTGGCCGCGGGACTCCACCGCGGTGACCGGGCCGGCCTCCACCCAGTTCAGCAGTTCCGGGTTGTCGCTGGCGAGCATCCGGTTGATCTCTCCGCGGGCGTGTGGATCGTAGGCGGTGCGTACCACCCCGGCGATCATCGCCGCGCTGGCCCGGCCAAGGACCGCCACCCCGCAGGTACCGAGGGAGGACTCCAGGCCGGTCAGGGTGTGGCCGAACTCGGCCGCGGCCGCGGGTAGATCCGCTGGCCGGGACGGCGCCAGCCGTGGATCAAAGGTGAGTGACACGTAGGTGTCGACGTCGGCGGCCGCGGCCGGCGCGGCCGCGACGAGCTCGTCCATCAGGTCCCGGGCCAGCGGCGGGGCGTCCGCGGCGAGGCGGGCGGCAACGCTGTCGGCCAGGGTGGAGCCGGGGTCGGGGGCGGTGGTGACGGTGACCGTGACCCAGCGGATCGCGGGGAGGTAGCCCAGACCGGCCAGCCAGCCACCCCAGTTGGCCACCCAGCCGTCGGCGTCGGCGGGGTCAGCCAGCCAGGTCGAGGCCGGGGCCACGGCCAGGGTGGCGGTCACCAGCCCGCTGCGGCGATCCCACACCAGCCCGTAGTCTCCGCCGGCACCATCGTCGGCGGACACCAGCGTGGTGGGCGCCAGGACCCCGGGCAGGGTCCACGCCTGGGGATGTTCGACCGCGAGGTCGGCGTCGAGCCGGTCGTAGCCGGCGCGACGCGCCGCCGCCCAGCGGGCCTGCTGGACGAGCAGGTGGACCAGCGGGATGCCGTCCCACCGCGCCCACATCCCCCCGCCGGCCACGGCAGCGGGCAGCAGCAGGATCCCGGCAGCCAGCGGGGAGAACGCCGCCACGCCCATCAGCAGGGCGAGAGTGGCCAGCAGGCCCAGGGTCTGCGCGGATGACAGGCCGAACAGGCCGACCTGCTGGCTGCGCCGCCACCCTCCGTAGGTACGGATCCGCGGCTCGTTCTCGCTCACGGCCGGCCACCCCCGGCCGGCGGTGTCCCGCCCTCGGTCGAGGGTTCCTGCCCAGTCATAGCGTTCCCGGCCGCCCGGGCCGCGCCGGCGGCGGCCTGCCCGGCCACGGCGACCGCCATGCCCGCCGGAC
>NZ_CAKJTO010000203.1:0-3774 GCF_917627405.1 Protofrankia sp. Cj5 | reverse complement strand
ATGCAGCATCGCGCTCTCGCGATGCGCGCTGCCGGCGCCCGGGACCTGCGCGGCCTGCGGATCGCGCGGAGCGGCGCCGGCTGGCCGCGGATCATGATAGTGATCGACGAGTTCCAGGTGATGCTGACACCGCTGGACGCGGTGTCGCGGGAGGCTGTCTCGCATCTGGAGGTGCTGGCCCGGCAGGGGCGTGCCTATGGGATCCACCTGCTGCTCGCCAGCCAGACTCTGTCGGGCATCGACGCCCTGGACGCCACGGCCGGCAAGCGGGGATCGATATTCGGCCAGTTCGCGCTGCGGATCGCGCTGCGCACCTCGATCTCGGAGTCGCGGGTGCTGCTGTCGACCACCAACGAGGCGGCCGGAGCGCTGGCCGGTGTGGGTGAGGCCATCGTCAACCGGCGTAATGGTCATCCGGCCGGCAACGAGCTCGTCCGGGTCGCCTATCCGGAGCCGGCGATGCTCGCGGCGCTGCGCGCGGACCTGTCCCGGGCAACCGCGGCCGGCGGCGCGGGCAACCGGCCGCCGAAGGTCTTCGTGGGCCATGCCCCGGCTCTGCTGGAGGACAACCCGCTGTTCCGTTCGCTCGCGGGCACGCCCGTTCCAGTCGACCGTACCGACCCCGACCCCGACGAGGCTGACCGCGGCGCGCTGGTTCCCGGTGACCAGCGCGGTTCCGCCCGTCGGGACGCGGGGGAGACGGCCGAGCCGTTGGCGCTCGTCGGAGTTCCCCTCGACCTGCATCCCGCCGCCGTGGGCGTACGGCTGTCCCCACTGCCAGGACGTAACCTCGCGGTCCTGGGGCCGCTGCGGCGTGAGGCCGTCGGCGTGCTGCATGCGGCTGTCACGAGTCTCGCGGCCCAGGCCGGGCCGGGCGGCATGCGGGCTGACATCGTCGCCGTCACCGGCGAGATGCTCCCGGCGGCCGGCATCCTCGCGGCCCGGGTCCGTGCTCTCGGCCAGGAGGCCGAGCTGCACCCCCCGGCCTCGCTGCGCCGCGTGCTGCAGGAGATCAGCGATGCGGTGCGTACCCGGGAGGAATCCGCGCTGGCTCTCGGGACGGACCTGCCAGGTCCACACCCCGGGCCGCTCCAGCCGTGGACCGCCGTGGGGGCGCGGGAGGAACCGGCGGCGCGCCGCCAGCGGCCCGCGCGGCTGCTCGTCCTGTTTGCCGCCGATGCCGGGCGTGCGGTCCTGGAGGCCAAGAACCCGGCCACCCGTCGCTCCGGTCTGGACGATCTGCGCTTTGTGACCCGCCGGGGTCCGGGCCAACGGGTGCACCTGCTCGGCTGGTGGCGTGGCCCCGGCCGGCTACTTGATGATCTTGGCCCTACGCATCGTGATGATATCGGGGCATGGGTCGCGGTCGGCGTTCCCGGCAATGACCTGTTCAGCCTCGCCGGCAACCGGTCGGTCACAGCTGCGGCGAGCGTCAACCGGGCGGTCCTGTTCGACCGGAACAACCAGGCGGAAGCACGCACGATCATCCCCTTCGCGCCGTTGCGGCAACCCGTGGACGCGGCATGACCGGGCCGGTCGTGGGCGCTGGCCACAACGGCCAGCGGAACGCACCCCCGGCCTCCGGCATGACTCACGATCACCGAGCGTTGATTGATCTGGTCGAGCAACCGGGTGCGTCGCTCGCTGTGCCAGCCGAGGGGCCCGGCCATGGCAGCGGCAACGCCCGTGACCCCGATCTCGACGATCCGAGAACCGCGGCCGCGCACTATCGCGCGCTGCTGGGTGAGCTCGATCAGGCCCGGACCAAGGTGGCGGACCAGGTGCTTGCGGGCCAGGAACGGCGCGCCGCGCTCGCACGGGCGCACCGGGACTCCGCGCAGGCGATCCGGGCCAAAGTCGAAGACGCGTGGCGGACGATGGCGGAGCCACTCGCGCAGCACGGCATCAGCGACCTCGACCAGCTCCGCCCGTCCCCGGTGCCGGATGCCGACGAGCGTGCCGCCTCCGGTGTGGCGCTGCCTGAGCACACCGGCCGGTCATCCATGCGGGCACAGCACCGTCGTGCCGGTGCCGGGGGCCGCGGCCGTCCCAGCAGCGCAGCGCTTGAACGCATCACCCGCTCGGGACGGCCCGCCGCGGGAGCCGGCGATACCGCCGCGTTCGACCCGGCCGGGGCTCCGGCCCGTGCGCACGAACTGTGTCTCACCGCGATGGGGCACGCGGCCGAGCTACGGGCGGTCACGCGGGCCGGCTCGACAGCGTCCGCGGCAATCGTTATCGGCCTGGCCTGCCTGCTGATAGCCGCCGGGGTGACCGCGCTGCGGCTGTTCCTCGATGTCGCGGCGCTTGCGACCCTGCTTGCGACCCTCGCCGTTGCCGCGCTGGTCGCGGGCGTCTGCGTGGCAGCCCTCACCGACACGGGCCGCGTCGAGACAGCCCGGGCCGCGCTGCTTGGAGCGGGTACGGCCGGCGCCGCGGTGCTGGCGACCGTTCGGGTCGCGCCGCTGGACCCACCCGGAGTGATCATTTCTTTGGTGGTGCTTGCGCTTGCCGTCCGTTTTGGGCTTGGCGTCGGAGCACCGCGAGATCCGCGGCGTCAGTGAACCGGCGGTTGTCCGGATCCGATCCCCGCGGCGGTGACAGAAGAAGGGCAGGATTTCTGTGACAAGCACCATCGCCGACGTCAAGTCCCAGCTTGGCGAGGCATTCAGGCGCACCGATGAGGTCACCGGACAGCTGGACGGCGCGTTGACCATGATTGAAGAAGCGCAGGCGATTGTCCTGGCCGCGACCGACGGCAGCGCCCACCGAGCCGTGGAGCAGCTGACGAGCGCTCTGATGGAGACACGCGAGCGTATTCAGGAGTCGCTGGCGGCCCTGGGCTCCGCCGTCCAGGAGGTCCGCGACTACAGCGATGGGCTTTAGCACGCCTGGCAACAGGGGGCGCGGCATCGCGCGGGACCGGGGCACGCACCTCGCGTCATCGCTCCCCGTCCATCGCTGCGCGATGCACGGGTACCCCGGCTCGTCGGTCGCCCCCACCACCTCCGGTGACTCTCTGTGATCATTTCACTTTTCGCGACGGCGAGGACGGCGCCGACCCCGCGACGGGCGATTACGGGGTCGTCCGTCCACCCGGCGACAGTGGCAATCAGGTCGGGCTGCGAAGGCTTCGACGTCGGCGCTGCATCCGTCCGGGTCTACGCTGGGGCAGGAAACCATCGGTTGATCATTACGAGTTCTCGCAAACCGTCATGATCGCCGATGGCTTCTTCGTGTCCTGACCTGCGTCGGAAAGCGCTGGGTCGGGCGCCCACCGTCAGCCCAGGGACCACAACTGATCACAAAAGTCAGGTTGGAATACTCACGGGGCTTCGCCCCGGCCCGGCGAGGCGTGTGTCTGTGGCCTGGCTGTGATCTGGGGCTCCGGTCGGGCGGTGTGACGGGTTGACGATGAACCCGTTGTGATGCCGCTACCTGGCGGCGGTGTGGCCAGTGGCCGACCGTCCCGGACCGGAGCTGATGATGACGCTACCCCGCACGATCGCCCACTTCCCGGTTCCTCACCGGTTAGAGGACGTCGCCGTTCCCCAGGTTCCGCAGCCTGTTTCGGCCGGGGAGAGCCTCCCCAGTTCCCGCCGTCACCATCTGGACGTTCCGTGCCCCCTACGCCGAGGAGTTCCTCGCGGCCGCATGCAACCACCGAACCAGCCTGTGCGCCGTTCCACGAGGCCCCTTTCCGAGGGAACCAGGTTCATCCCGACCTGATACATCCACACCCACCACCCCTATACGAACCATCTGACACCCCCG
>NZ_CAKJTO010000202.1:0-3784 GCF_917627405.1 Protofrankia sp. Cj5 | reverse complement strand
ATACCGAGCCATCCTGGTACGACGTGTTCCGGGAGGCTGGCGGAGAGGTTGCGAAGGTACGTGCGCAGACAACCGATAGCCAGCAGGGGCGTCGACGCGCCCGCGGCATCCCCAATGACGCCGGAGGAGCCCGCCGACGACGGTGGGCATCGCGTCGGTGCGCCTACGATTACCCCGGCGGCCCCCGGCGGCCTGCGGCGGATAGCGGCGAACGTCGCTACCCCGGCGAACTGGCGGGTCCGGACCAAACTGATCGCGATTCTCGCCGTTCCAATGATCGCCATCCTGGTCAATGCCTCCCAGGGGGCCAACACGGTCCTCAGCAGCACTCAGCAGATCAACAGAGTCCGTAACATGATCCAAATCAGTCGCGCCGCCACCACCCTCACGTTCGAACTGGAACGGGAACGCACCTACACGATCGGCTATGTCGCGAGCGCGGGGCAACAGCGTTCCCTCGACGCGGTCAAGGCAGCACAGGCCCGGGTCGATCAGGCCGCCCGTGACTACGAGGACACCGCCAAGGGCCGCCAGAACGGCTTCAGTGAGCAGACCCGGGCGGCAATCCAAGCAGCCGCCGACCGGCTGTCCCGCCGACAGAACGTACGCGCGACAGCGCTGACTGTAGTTGACCCAGGCACTGTCACCGTGGCCTATACAACTATTATCAACAGTCTTGTCAACCTGGTTGCCCTCATTCCGCAGGGTCAGGACGACGGGTCGCTGCTGGCGGACGTGGTGAGCGCGGACTCGATTGCCCGCTCCGGGGAATTGCTGGCCGCTCAGCAGGCGCTGGTCTACGGCATTCTACAGAAGCAGCAGTTCGACAACAGCGACTATCGCGCGTTCGTCGGATTCCACACTGAGCGCGAAAGCCAGATTTCCCGCTTCGAGGGCGCGGCAACCGGCCCGCAGCGCGATTCGTACGGGACGACTGTTACCGGTCAGGACGTGTCGCAGGCCAACGACAACTCGCAGACCGTGCTGACAGGACGAGTTGGGCAGCCCCTCGACCTGGACGCCCAGAAATGGCTGAGGTCGACCCAACAGACGATGGACCTCAACCACAAGGTCCTGACCTCCCTTTTCAGCGACACCGACAGCCGGGTTCAAACGCTTCGTTCGACTATTCAGCGCAAGGCGCTGGTGGCCGGTCTGCTCATCGTTTTCATCCTGGCCGCCGCCCTCCTCATGACAATGGTCGTGGCCCGCTCCCTGGTGCGGCCACTGCTCGGACTGCGCGCGGCGGCGCTCGACATCGCCGGCAGCCGCCTGCCTGAAGCCGTCCGTCGCCTGCGTGACTCCACTGACCAGGACATCGACACCAACATCCAGCCGGTCGGTATCGACACCGAGGAAGAGATCGGTGAAGTCGCCCGTGCGTTCGACGAGGTACACCGGGAAGCCGTCCGCCTCGCCTCCGAGCAGGCGGTCCTGCGAAACAACGTCAACGCGATGTTCGTCAACCTGTCCCGACGAAGCCAGGGCCTGGTCGAACGGCAGCTACGGCTGATCGACGATCTGGAGAACCGGGAGCAGGACCCCGACCAGCTCTCCAACCTGTTCAAACTCGACCACCTCGCCACCCGTATGCGGCGGAACAACGAGAGCCTGCTGGTCCTCGCCGGTACCGACACCGCTCGCCGCTGGACCCACCCCGTCCCGCTCAACGAGGTCGTCCTCGCCGCCATCTCCGAGGTGGAGCAGTACACGAGGGTGAAGCAGTCGGCCGCGGCCCCGGTATCGATCGCCGGACACGCGGTGAGTGACGTCGTGCACCTCATCGCCGAACTGCTGGAGAACGCGACATCGTTCTCGCCACCAGCAACAGAGGTGCTGGTCACCAGCCATTCGCTCGGTCCCGGCGCAGGGGCAATGATCGAAATTGAGGATCGTGGCATCGGCATGCCGGCCAAGGACCTCGAGCGTGTCAACGAGCGCCTTGCCAACCCGCCGGTCGTCGACGTGTCGGTATCCCGGACGATGGGCCTGTTCGCGGTAGGCCGGCTGGCCACCCGGCACGGCATTCGCGTTCAGCTTCGGGAATCAACGTCCGGCGGCATAACCGCCGTGGTGCGGCTACCAGCCAAAGTTGTCGCCGGTGATCCGTCCTCAAGCGCCCCCGCACGGCCGGCGAGTACCGTCGGTGGCGGTCGCCCATCTGTTGGCAGCCGGCCAGCGGCCGACAACGCTTTCCCCGCGGCCATGCCCAATGGCACCTTCACGGCCAACGGCAGGACGCTGGCCAAGGACAGCGCATTCTCCAACGGCTCTGCCCAGCTCAACGGGCATGCCCCGTTGAATGGCAGCGATCCGAGATCCGTCGAGCCGCAGTTGGGATTCCCGCCTCTTCCGTCCCCGGCGCCGCACATGGCGTCCCACGACGACCAAGACCGGGGACGTCGTCCCGGAGCGGACGGGATGCCGGCCGACAGCGGATTCCGCCAGGCGGGAAGCGGCGGATTGGACGTGGGCTCCACCCGTTTCGGAGGTACGAAGCCAGGGCCGGACGCTCTGTCCAGCGCTACCGGCCCGCAGAACATCATCGCCGGCGACCGGTCGGGAACCGATTTCCCAGCCGCGACCGGACCTTCCAGCGACGGCTATGAGATCCCCCGCGGGCCAACTGTGTCGCCTTGGCCGGCCGCATCGGACACCGGGCCGATCAGCACCGGGCCGATCAGCACCGGGCCGATCGGTAACAGACAGCCCGCAATGGGCCCCACCGGCTTCGGGATGTCAGAACCCACGGATCACGTCGCCCCGGACACGGTGTGGGGTGCTCCGAAGGCCAACGCCGATCCCGCCTTCGGCCGGGCCGCCGTGACCCACGAGGCATACGAGGCATACGAGGGCGGACGCTCGCCCGGCACCATGCCGACGGCCAGCAACCAGCCTGACGATTTCAGTCCAGATCAGGCCGACGCCCCCTTGGATGATTCGTCCTTCGTCCAGGCAAGCGCTAAAGACGATCAAGGTGCTGAACACGAGCTGGACGATGCCGACACAACTCCTATCTTCGACTCGGTATCGGCCTGGTTCCAGCGGCGCTCCCCCGCACCGGCGCTCCCGACCCGGCGGGCTGTGCCACCGCCGTCCCCGCTGCGCCGTCCAGGCCCGGCAATCAACCGTGGCCCGGCGGTACAGCGTGCTGACTCACGCCCGGCAGAACCGCTGAGCCGTCTCGGTGGCCGTGCTAACACGATTGCGGGCGGCGAGAGCACCCGCCCCGGTTCCTCCTTCCCGCCCCCAGGCCGGCTCGCGAACCCTGCCCCGGCAACCAGCCAGGATGCGGCGTCCCCTGAGCTGCCGGTACGCGCCGGTGCGGGGATGGGTCTCCCCCCGGCCTATTCACCAGAGGCGATGTCGAGCGCGATGGTCACCGGTGTCGGCGACGCCACGGCGGCTTCCGCCGCCCCCGGGGCGATCTCCTGGTCCTCCGCCGGTGATGCGGGCTGGCAGGCTGCCGAGGCGGCCCGCCAGCCCGCATCCAGCGGAACGACTCGGGCCGGCCTGCCGTTGCGGGTCCCGATGACCCACCTCGTGCCGGGTAGCGCCGAACCCGGGCCACGGCGCCGTCCACCGGACACGCCCCCTCGGTCTCCGGAAGCAGTCGGTGGCCGGCTCGCCAGCTTCTATCAAGGTGTTCGGCAAGGGCGCGACGTCACCAGGGACGCCGCCCCTCGCCGGGATGCCCAGGAGGACATGTGACGCCCATGAGCTCAGACGCACAGAACCTCAACTGGTTGATCAATAACTTCGTCGAGAGGGTGCCCGGTGTCGC
>NZ_CAKJTO010000201.1:0-3836 GCF_917627405.1 Protofrankia sp. Cj5 | reverse complement strand
AGACAGAACAGTGAGCCGCATCAACACACCTTAGAGCGCCCGAGGATAGGACTGTCCGGCTCGCGGCTCCCCGCATCCCGCCCGGCCACGTTGTCGTCAGTCGGCGCCCAGTCCCAGGGCGCCTTCCTCCGCCGTCTTGCCGGATCGGGCGCGGCTGAGCCGCTCACTGATCGAACGCCCTATCCTCGGGCGCTCTTAGTCATCCTCAAGGCCTCCGAGCATGCGAAAAAAACAAGATCACATACTCTTTGGCCGCCGGTGTCGTGGCCAAAGGGCGCACGCCTACGCACTTTCACACCGCCGAAGCCCCGATCGTCACCGGCGCTTCCATCGGGTGCCCTGTCGAGTTGGTTGACTTACCTGGTTAGTCAGGCCATCCATGATGGGGTTCTTCCTCAACTGTGCACCCCAGCCAAAGGCCGGAAAACAGCCGGTACGGCGGCCCGGCGGCGCGAGGTTCCACCATTACCGGGACACCGCACCGAACCCACGACGGAGGATGTGCGGCACACCCTCGCCGAACGCTGGCAGTGCTCAGGAGCTGGTGAACTCCTGAACCAGCGCGGCACGCTGTTTGGCGCCAAGGCCTCGCAGCCGACGGCTGTCGCTGATCGCGAGCCGCTCCATGATCCTGGTGGCGCGGACACGACCGACGCCGGGCAGGGATTCGAGAACAGCAGCCACCTTCATCTTTCCAATGACCTCATCGGTGTTGGCTCTCTCAAGGACGGACGCGAGTGACACTTCCGCCTTCTTGAGCCGCTCCTTGAGTTCTGCACGCTGCTTACGCGCCAACGCAGCTTTCTCGAGGGCAGCAGCCCTCTGCTCGGGCGTCAGGGGCGGCAGGGGCACGGGTACGCCTCCTTCTTTCGGGTGATCGCGGCGCCGCGCAAACTAGCGAGTAACGGGCGTCTCGGTCCAGTCGGTAGCACGGGTACATCCACGGACTATTGTCCACAAGACCGTGCCCGGATGTCCGGATGAATCGCGTTGCCCGCGCCGTACTGTTTGCTTTCGGTCGCTCGCGGACCCACCGTACCGGGCAGATCGCCTCGAGATGTCCCAACCGGGGCCTGTGTGACGTCACACCAGGTCAGCGGCACCGTGACGGTGTCAACTACCGGTCACAAACCGAGCCGCGGCAGCCCCTGGATCACTCGATGTAATGATCGGGCGCCCCACCACAAGAAGGTCGGAACCCGCTCCCAGCGCCGCCGCGGGCGTTGCGATACGCGCCTGATCGTCGAGATTCATGCCTTGCGCTCGAACTCCAGGAGTGATAAGAGTCACACCGTTTCCGACCTCCGCGCGCACCCCTGACACCTCACGCGGGCTGCACACCACGGCCCGCGCGCCAGCGGCGACAGCCAGTGCCGCAAGGCGGCGGACGACGTCGGCGGGCGGCTCGCCGTAGCCGGCCGAGGCGAGGTCGGCAGCGCCCAGGGAGGTCAGCACGGTGACCGCGGCGACCTCGACATCCGGCGCGGCGTCAACGGCCGCCCGCACCATCGCCGCGCCTCCGGCCGCATGCACGGTTACGTACCGGGGGGCGAGCGGAGCTACTGACCGCATCGCCCCAGCCACCGTGTGGGGGATATCATGCAGCTTGAGGTCGAGGAAAAGACCGATCCGGTCCCGTTCGGCCGGCCCTGGATCACCCCCGACCACGTCCCACAGGGCGGTCACGATGCCGGGTCCCTCACGGCAGAACAGTTCCAGACCGACTTTCACAACGGCGACGTGCGGTGCCACCGCGCGGGCCAGCCGCAGCGCCCGCGGCCCGTCGGGCACGTCCAGCGCGACCGCCAGCGGCGGCCGCGACGTCCAGGCGGCCAGTCGTGCCCCCGGCAGACCCGTCATCTCACCACCCCCGTCAGGCCCGCGGTCCCCGGCAGCCCTGTCAGCCCGTCCGCCCGGTCGTTGTGGCCGTCGTCGTGGCCGTCGTGGCTTGGCCGGTCGCCCCCTGGTCGCCGTGGGCATGGGCGTCAGCGGGCCGGGCAGCCATGGGCTGAAGGCCGGCGGGGACGCGGTGGCGGGCGGCGGCACCATCGGAGCCGCCGGACCGATCCCGATCGGACCAGGCGGCGTGCAGGTCCGCATGGAAGCTCTGCAGCGGCATCACCCCGATCTCGCCGCGTACCAGGGCCTCGATACCCTGCACGCAGGCGGCCGCGCCCTGGATGGTGGTGATGCAGGGCACGCCGGTCGTCACACACGCCGTCCGGATCTCGTATCCGTCCAGCCGCGGGCCGACACCGCACGGCGTGTTGATCACAAGGTTGATCTGCCCCGAATTGATCATTTCAACGCAGTCGGTCAGGCCGGAGTCCGGCGCCGAGTGCTTTCCGAGCACAACCGCCTTCACTCCGTTGCGGCGCAGCACCTCCGCGGTTCCCTCGGTGGCATAGACCACGAACCCGAGGTCCGCGAGCCGCTTGATCGGAAAAATCATCGCGCGCTTGTCCCGGTTGGCCACCGAGACGAACACCCGGCCGTAGGTGGGCAGCGACGCGTAAGCCGCGGCCTGCGACTTGGCGTAGGCGGTGCCAAAGCCCGCGTCGATCCCCATGACCTCACCGGTGGACTTCATCTCCGGCCCGAGCACGGTGTCCACCCCGTGGCCGCTGGCGTCCCGGAACCGGCCGAAGGGCAGCACCGCCTCCTTCACCGCGATGTGGGAGTCCATCGGCAGCGTCGCGCCGTCGCCGTGCGGCGGCAAGAGCCCCTCCGCGCGCAGCTCGGCGATGGTCGCGCCGACCATCACCCGGGCCGCGGCCTTCGCCAGCGGCACGGCCGTCGCCTTCGACACGAAGGGGACGGTGCGCGACGCTCTCGGATTGGCCTCCAGGACATACAGGACGTCGGACTGCATCGCGTACTGGACGTTGAGCAGGCCCCGCACCCCGACTCCGTCCGCGATCAGCCGGGTGGACTCACGAATCCGCTCCAGGTCGGCACGGCCCAGCGTGATCGGTGGCAGGGCGCACGCCGAGTCCCCGGAGTGGACCCCCGCCTCCTCGATGTGCTCCATCACGCCGCCCAGGTACAGATCCGTGCCGTCGTAGAGGGCGTCCACGTCGATCTCGACGGCGTCGTCGAGGAAACGGTCGACCAGTACCGGATGCTCGGGGGAGATCTCGGTCGCCCGCTCGATGTAGGAGCGCAGCATCTGGTCGTCGTAGACAATCTCCATGCCGCGCCCGCCGAGCACATAGGACGGCCGCACCAGCACCGGGTAGCCGACCCGGTCAGCCACCGTCCGAGCCTCGGCATAGGACGTCGCCACGCCGTGCAGCGGCGAGGGCAGCCCAGCTCGGGCGAGCACACGGCCGAACAGGCCACGATCCTCGGCCAGGTGGATCGCGCGCGGTGCCGTCCCGACGATCGGGACGCCAGCGGCGGCAAGCGATGCCGCGATGCCCAGCGGAGTCTGGCCGCCAAGCTGGACGATCACGCCGACCAGCGGGCCGGCCTGCCGCTCGGCGTGGACGACCTCCAGGACGTCCTCGACGGTGAGCGGCTCCACGTAGAGCCGGTCGGCGGTGTCGTAGTCGGTGGACACCGTCTCCGGATTACAGTTGATCATGATCGTCTCATAACCGGCCGCCGACAGCGACATCACCGCGTGACAGCAGGCATAGTCGAACTCGATGCCCTGCCCGATCCGGTTCGGCCCGCTGCCCAGGACGATGACCCGCGGCCGGTCGCTGGCGACGATCTCGGTCTCGGAATCATAGGACGAGTAGTGGTAGGGCGTGGCCGAGGCGAACTCGGCCGCGCAGGTGTCGACCGTCTTGTAGACCGGCCGGATGCCGGCGCGGTGCCGGAACGTGCGG
>NZ_CAKJTO010000200.1:0-3928 GCF_917627405.1 Protofrankia sp. Cj5 | reverse complement strand
TGTACTCCGCACGATCGTCCAGTGTGCTGATTGCGTGACTTCTTGATCCGGCGGCGTGGCGATCAACCTGGTGCGTAGTGCGTCCGGTCTGGCACGGTTCGCAGCGTGCTGGCGACCGCAGACCTCCTCTACGGGCCCCCGAGCTCGGAGAAGTTCCTCGGCTCGCTGCCCGTGATCCGTAGCCTGCTCGCGAGGATCGACCTCGTCGCGATCATCGACCGGCTGTGCCCGATCCAGGAGAACAAGGCCCGCTACACCCACGGCCAGGTCATCGCCATGCTGATCGCCAACCGGCTGACGTCCCCGACCCCGCTGATCCGGGTCGAGCAGTGGGCCCGCAGGTGGGCCGTCAAGGAAATCTTCGGGATCGAGCCCGACGCGCTCAACGACGACCGGTGCGGCCGGGCGCTCGAAGCCCTCGCCGAGCAGGCCGACGCGATCGCCGGCTCGATCGGCGCGGCCGCGGTCGCGGCGTTCGGCATCGAGACCCTGCGCTTTCACTGGGACATGACCAGCATGTCCGTGTACGGCGCCTACGACCAGGCCGACCCCGCCTACACCACCCCGAAACCCGGCCACCCAAAAGATCACAGATTCGACCTCAAACAGGTCCAGGTGGGCGTCGCGACCAGCGCCGACGGCGCGGTCGCGCTACTCACCCGCGCCTACGACGGCGGCGCCGCCGAGATCAGCCAGGTCGAGGGCGCGCTGCGCGCCCTGCGCGAACTGGCCGGTGAGCGCCGCTTCCTGATGGTCGGGGACAGCAAGCTGGTCTCCTACACGAACCTGCGGGCGATCGATGCCGCCGGGGCCACGTTCGTCGCCCCCGCCTCGCGCACGCTCGTCGGGCTGGCCGAACTCGCCGCCCACGACCCGACTACCGCCACGATCGTGGACTGGGCGGCCCAGCGCGACCAGAACAAGCTGTTCCACGAGCGCGACGTCCACCGGGTCGTCGAGGGGACCACGACCTTACGCGGGCCGAAGGCCGCCGACCCGCCGTTCCCCGTGCGCACGGTGTTCTCCCACTCGGCCCGCCGCGCCGAGACGACCGCGACCACCCGCACGAAACAGATCGACAAGGCGCGCGCGGCGCTCGTCGTGCTGCACCGCAACCTTGGGACCCGCTACTACCCCGACGAGGCTGCGGTCCGCGCCCGCGTCGAGAAGATCACCGCAGAGTGTCGGGTCGGGGCGTGGCTGCGCACGCACCTCGACACCGACCCCGACACCGGCAGACCACACCTGACCTGGTTCTTCGACCCCGACGCGCTCGACCTCGCAGAGAAGGCCGACGGCTGGTTCGCGCTGCTGACGAACCAGAGCATCGAGGAGAAGGACACCGCCGGGGTCTTCCTCGACTACAAGGGCCAGGAGGCCTCCGAGAGGAGCAAGCCGCAGTGCTGTCATAACTACGGCTCGGCATCACCGGTGCTTCCTTCCGGCTCGGTGTTCATGATTGTGTTCGTGGCGGCCTGCTGGTGGGCCAGCCAGGGCCGGCGGGTGTGCTGCCCGCGGGGGGTCAGGTGCAGGGCGCGCAGCCGGTCGACCTCGGCGGGGTCGGCGTGGACGACCCATCTGCGCGGGGCGTCGGGGTGGCGGTGGGCGTCCACCCAGCCGCGGCCGATCCAGGTGTAGAGGGTGACCGGGGGCATGTCGAGTGCGCGGGCGAGGTCGGGCAGCCACCACTCGTGCTCGCCCAGTGGCGGGCTGCTGCGGCGCCGGGTAGCCGGTTCAGTCAGGCCGAGGGTGCCCATCAGGTCGCGGGCTCCCTGCGGGCCGAAGCAGGCCCGCCGCTTGGGCGGGTGGAAGCCCTCCCCGTTCAGGCAGTCGGCGATCTGGGCGGCGTTGTGCCCGGCGGCGGCGAGCTCGCGGACCCGCGTGGCCAGCTGCGGGTAGTAGCTGAGCTGGGTCAGGCGGGCTACCGGGCGCACCACCTCGCCGTCGCTGCGGTGCCCCCCGGCCCAGGTCACCTGCACCTTCACCGTCTCGCTGACACCGACGACCTCGACGCGGACCTGCTCGACGAGCAGGCGCAGCAGCTGCTTGCGGTCGGCGTCGGTGGTGGTGGGCGCATGCCAGAGCCCGGGGATGTCGGCGGCCAGCGCGCGGATCTGGTCGCGTTCGGCGGCGGTGAGGGTGCGCGGGCGAGCTGCGGCAAAGCGGTCGTAGTCCTCACCCAGGCGTTGGCGCTCGGCGAGCGCCGCCTCCCAGTCTTTTTCCAGCTGGCGCACGACCAGCCGGTTCTCCGGCTCGGCCAGCCGGTACTGGCGCCGGGCCCGGTCGGCGGCGTAGTCGGCCCGCTCCAGGCGCTGCCGCCAGATCTGGTCCACCTGCGCCCGCTGCGCCTCGACCTGCTCGGCCGCGGCCAGGGAGACCTCCAACGCGACCGGGGCCACGGCCGCCAGCAGCAGCGCGGTGACGTAGGCGTCCAGGCAGCCGCCGGCCAGCTGCTGGCACCGCTCGGCACCGTATTCGACGGAATCGCGGGAACAGGCGTAGAACGGGACCATTTTCCCGCCGGACCCCCGCCGGTACTGCGCCGCCATCTTGCGGCCACACCGGCCGCAGACCACCAGCCCGCTGAGCAGGGCCGGGCCGTTACGCGCCGCGCCCGTGTTCTGCGCCCAGGACCGGTTGGCCTGCAATCGCTGCATGTTCCGCTCGTACTGCTCGACGCTGATGTAGGGCGGCAGCACCCCGGGCAGGTAGGCCACCCAGTCCTCGCGGGGTTGGCGCACCCGCCCGGTGTCCGGCCGCCCGGCCTTCCGCCGCCGGGGGTCCAGGCTGCTGCGGCCGTAGGTGTAGACCCCAGCGTAGGCCGGGTGGCGCAGCATGTTCTGGATCCCGGTCCGGCTGGGCCGGCGCCATTCCAGCTCGCCCCGGTCGGACCCCTCCCGCATGCGGACCCCGACCTGGATGTCGTTGTCGGCCAGGTGGGACAGCATCGCGTTCACCGTGCCGAACCGGTCGAAGAGCTCGAAGACCAGGCGCACCACGGCCTGGACCTGCTCGTCGGGGTCGCGCACCACCTCCCCCGAGGGCCGGCGCACGTAGCCGGTGGGCAGCGGCACCGCCAGCTGTCCGCGGCGGGCCTTGCTCACCCGCCCGGACCACATCCGCTGCCGGATCAGGAACAGCTCGGCCTGGCTGATCGTCCCCTTGAGCCCCAGCAGCAGCCGGTCGTTGTGGTCGTTGGGGTCGTAGACCCCGTCGGTGTCGGCGAGCAGGGTCCCCGAGATGGCGCACAGCTCGAGGAGCTGGTGCCACTCCCGGCCGCTGCGGGCCAGCCGGGACATCTCCGCGCCCACCACGATGCCCACATGTCCCAGGCCGACCTCGGCGACCAGCCGGGCGAACCCCGGCCGGTCGGCCACCCCCGACGCCGAATACCCAAGGTCGTCGTCGATGACCAGTACCCGCGACCGGGCCCACCCCAACGCCACCGCCCGCTCGGCCAGCCCGTACTGCACCCGGGTCGACTCGCCGTGGTGCTCGACCTGCGCGAGGGTGGACTGGCGGACGTACACCGCCGCCAGAAGATCAAGATGCTGTGGCTGCACCTTGCCGTGCAGCCGCTCCCACGGCAGGGTCGCCGTGCTCACCCCGCTCACCTCCGCCCCCGCTCGCCGGCGCCGCCCGTTCGACCAGCAGGCTCAGCAGGCGCCGCACGGCCACCCGGTTCATTTCCGGGAATTCCTCCCACGGCGGGACGTCCATCGCCGAGCCCGCCTTCGGGGAGGCATGGTTGTACGTGCTGATACTCCAGCAAACCTCCCTCTCCTTCGTTGCTTTCTTCGTCGATCTGCGCATTCCGCAGCCGCTGGACGGCCGCTACCAGCGCCAACAGGGCGTCAACCCCGATCACGGGAGCGTTCATTCCCTCCGCCCCCGACGAATTTATGCGTGCAGTGCGGCTTGCTCCTTG
>NZ_CAKJTO010000199.1:0-3953 GCF_917627405.1 Protofrankia sp. Cj5 | reverse complement strand
TCCCGAGACCGCCGGGCCCGCGACAAGAACCACTATCGTGTGCCCGGCGGCCGAGGCCCGCGCAAAGCCACCGGACGCGCGGGACAACAATTTCAAGGAAGACCGCTTCCCGCCGCTCGGGCGCCAGCCGATTCAGCCCAACGTGGGCGCCACCATGCAATACGGCAGAGCGCGTGTCACGCCCCGGCACCCCGCAAAGCCCTTCACGTCACGTAACCGGCGGGTGGTCCACGCGCCGTTGGGGAGCACCCGCCGGCATCCCCAGCCCAGCCCTGGGCTTACCTCATAACCTGCTATGTTCCGTCACCCCGTGAAACAAGCTCCTTGATGGATCGCAAAATTGCGGTGTGGCCGGTCATTTTCAAGTGTCGGAAACCCGAGTTCCCTAAATCACAAGACCACTGGCGGCTAAAGAGCAACAAGACCGCTCCCATGTCGCTGGAGGGGCGGGCTTGTTGGGGGAAGTGCCATGGAGTATGTGCGCGAAAGGCTGGGCCAGTCGTCCATACGGTCACCTCCTCTGTAAGGGATGGGAACGCGGCTGGCTGACTTCCGGGGTCGCCGCCGGCCATGATAGATGCCCAATTACGCGCCACGCTCACGCAGCACAGGGACCGCGTATGAGGTTCCGGGTCTGCGGAGAGGAAGGCGATCGCTCCTCTCCCCGCTGGCAATTTGCAAATGTCCGCCCGCCTGGAAGATTTCAAGAGTGATGGCCCGGCGGACACCGGATGCTCTCGACATGGCGTCCAGGTTCGGAACGATGACGTAGACGCCCTCGCCTTCATTGACGAGCGTTAGCACCGTCATGAGCGCCGGGCGGCCGCTCACTTGGGCGAGCGGGATATTACGGTCAACATATGTTTCTTCGAGACTGAGACCTTCGGTGATGGCATGCAGCGTCACCGTATTTTGAAGGCGGCCAATTTCGGCTTCGTCTTCACCCTCAACGCTGATGTAGCCGTAGGCCGCCGGCTTCGTGCTCATCGCTCTGCCCTCTCGTCTGCCTCCTGCGGGCTGGTGGGCTCCCGTCGCCCAGGGCCGTACCTCGCAGGCAGCGGGAGCCTGGGACGAATCGTGGTGTAGTTGCCACGTTGCGCACAGATGCCAATGGGGTCACCTCGCCGCGAGGTGACCCCAGGAGCACCACCAACCCCGGCCGCAGGCGGCCGAGTTTCTATGAAGCGTTAGGCAGTATTACCCAGTGCGCCCCTCCCACCACGGAAGTCGGTACTCTTGGCCTATGGCTGAAAGCCTTGGTGAACGGGTCGCAGAGCTACGGGTCCGGGCTGTCCTCACCCAAGATGAGTTTGCGGAGCGCGCCGGCGTCAGTCTCACCACGGTCCGGAAGTTGGAACGGGGTGCCCGGGATGCGGTCAGCCTTCCTACCCTCCATTCGTTTGCCCGCGTGCTGGGCGTCACCACCTCCGATCTTCTGTCCTACGGTGGCCCTCTTGACCGGGATGACAACGGCGACACCGCAGACCTGGCGGCGCTGCGCCGGGTGCTGGTGCCGGTGCCGGTCAGCCCTCCTGGGGGCGACGCGCCAAACATTGGGGATGTCAGGCAAGGGCTTATCGAGCTAACCCGGATGTACCAGGCGAACAGGTACAAAGATGCGTTGGCGCTTGCGCCCGGACTTCTGATCGCGGCGGATGCCGCCGCGGGTGCGGCCACGGGAGACTTTGCCGTCGTCGGGCAACGGCTGGCGGCTCGCAGTTACCTCATGGCGTCACTGGTTCTCCTGCAATTCCGACGGGAGGATTTGTCAATCACCGCGGCGGAACGCGCAATCCGGGCGGCCGAGGGTGCCGGGGATGAACTGCTTCGGGCAAGTGCCGCCGATAACATCGCCTGGAACTTTACCCGTCAGGCACGGTTGGACGATGCCGAGGATACGGCGCTTTTCATGGCAGAGGCCATTGAACCCCATGGCGAGGTTACAGAAATCCACCTCGCCCAATACGGCCGATTGCTCACCCGCGCCAGTTCGTCGGCAGCCCGCAATAACCGACCGGCGGCCAGTTCTGGGTATCTAGCTACGGCCAAAGAGGTTGCCGGGCGGCTCCGCAATGATTACATGACGGTGAGCAGCTTTTGGGCTGCTTTCGGCCCCACGACCGTTGACACCATCGAGGTTGAAAACGCGATGGTCATGGGTGAGGCGGACCGGGCGCTGTTCCTCGCACGCAGGGTGCGCCGGGGCAAAGCAATCCGGGAAACCACGTGGCAGCGGTATTTGCTCACGGTGGCGGAGGCGCAGCTTGCCACCAAGGGCTACGCCGGAGCGGCAAAAACGCTGGCCGGTGTCCACCAGGTTGCGCCGGAGTGGTTCGTTTCGCAACGGCTTGCCCGGCGGCTCATACACGCTTTGCAAGACGCCACGTCGGTGCGGTGGGCGCGCGCCAACAGCCTCGACGTGCTGGCCCAGGCCATCAAATGATTTCCCCGGATGCATGCGGTTCAAATGGGCGAGGGCACAGAGACGTCGACGGCGCTGGGCCCGTGGTGCCGGTGTTACCTTGAGAGGGGCAGGGCTGTAGATTAGGAGGGGTGACTATTGACCCCGTCAGGGGGCGCGATTAGGTACGCGCGCGGTGCCCCGCACTCCCTTGCCTTTTCCAGTGCTGCGTCAGGCACGACCTTCCGGAACTCCGCCGGCGTGACTCGGTCGCCACCCAACGCCAGGGTGACTCCCTCCGCCGCCTCGCGATACACGCACCCCAGCCCCACTCCTTGATCCACGCCCTTACTGCCGGGCGCTCTTAGCGCCGGTTCTGCTCACAGATACACTTGCGTCACCATAGCAGCCAACGAAAACAGCCAGCATATCCCACCATCGGCAGCGACGAACAGAACCTCAGCCCCGGCCTGGACTTACATCACGATCTGCTATAGTTCCATCACCGCGACTTTGACGAGCCCCTGAACATCGGCCAGGTTCGCCTGATCGCGGTTTCGCGAACGACGTTCACGTCCCGGACACCATCGTTTTGTCCGGCGATAATATTTTCCGGGCCATCCTCTCCTATCCTCCAAGGTCTGGTACAGCGACCGAGTAGCCGTCGTTGACGGGGGAAAACGGAGGCGACGGGTGCCACGTCAGCTCATGCGACACAGGCTCATCGAAGCGGCGGCCCAGGTTATTCGCACGCGCGGGCTGGCCGTTGCGACGTCCAAGGAGATTGCGCGCGAAGCCAGCGTGGCCGTGGGCAGCATCTACAATCACTTTACCGACAAAACGGACCTCATCACCGCGGTGATGCTGGAGGGGCTACCAACCCTCGACAGCGCTCTCGACCAGCTGAGGTTTTGTATCGGCCGGGGGACGGTGCAGGGCAACCTCGAAGAGTTGTCACGGTCGGCAATCACTTTCTTCGCGCAGTATCTGCCGCTGGCCGGCGGGCTGTTCACCGACACCGAGCTGCACGCGGCGGTCCGGACGAGACTCGTCACCGATCGCCGGGATCTGTCCGCGGTCCATGCTGGCGTGGCGTTCTATCTGGCGCAGGAACAACAGCTCGACCGAATCAATCGGGACGTCGAGCCCGAGGTCGCCGCCGCGGTTCTGCTGGGCGCATGCAGCCAGTACGCGCTGCTCACCCATATGTCCCGGCCGGATGTTCTGCCAGCCGCGGCCAGGTACGCCACCCTCACGGTTTTCATGATCCTACCCGCGCTCCGGCCGCCTGGGACGAGCGCGCCGGACAGGACCTCTCAGACCCGTTCCGGCGGGCTCACCGCCCATTGAGCGGCCTCCAGCCGAAGCCCGGTAAGAGTGTCGGTCTCATCCCAGCGTTCATGGTCAATCAGTAGCCGCAGCAGCCGGAAACCCTCCTCGGCCTGCGCGGTCTCCGCCTGCACGCTCGCCGGTGACGTACCGGCGGCGGTGCCGGCGCCGGCCCGCCGGATGGCGCCCGCCAGCTCGCCCGCGGGCGCGTCCGGCCGGACGG
>NZ_CAKJTO010000198.1:0-4016 GCF_917627405.1 Protofrankia sp. Cj5 | reverse complement strand
TCTTCGATGCCGACGAGCGGCTGAGGAGAACGAGCCAGCTACAGACCCGAACGAAGATCAGGTGCAGCAGGCGTACGGACATAGCTGACCATCATGCCGGCAGCCCACTCCACCGCGTCAGCCCAGGTCACAGGCCCAAGCCGACTTCTGGCACCCCACACGGAGGGCCGAGCCCCCAAGCGTGGTCACGTTAAGTCACATGTGCAGATCACTAGCCGTCAGCGACCAAACGCGTTCTCCGGCAATCTGCCGAGAGCCACAAATCCTACTTGACTGGTGGAGTGCTGTTATTCGGACCCCGCGGTATTCGGCCGTCGAGATCTTGAGGCCCTCTGGGTGCCGGCGGAGGATCTGTCATGGAGCCCGCTTTGCAGGGAGTCATCGGGGGCTTGATGAGCGTCAGCCCTGCTCTTCGCCGCCGGGCGTCGGTCGTAAGCCGGCGACCGCGCGGGAAACCACCTTTCAATCCAGAGCGGTCTTGCGCTGACGTCGATCGAGGAACGGGCCTTCTTGCAGAAATCTCACATGAATCAGCCTCGGCGGGGGCCGATCTGGGATACACCTCATGCGGAGCCGGTGAGCCAGCGGGCGGCCGGCGTGTGGAGGGTCCATGCCGCAGGACGTCGCATTCGATCTACCTTTCCCGCTCCGCATGCACCAGGGCATGGACGGCACACGCGTCCGCAACCTCGACTGGGTCCGCCGGCACGGGCTGGTCGGCGGCGAACGGTCGATGGACTGGTACTCCTCATGGGACATGCCCCGGCTCGCCGCCTACGGCTTCCCCGACGCCACCGGCCCAGGGCTGGATCTGTGCACCGACGCGATGGCGTTCTTCTTCGTCTTCGACGACCAGCTCGACGGCCCCCTGGGTTCGGCGCCCGACCGAGTCGCCCGGGTGTGCCAGAGCCTGATCGATATCTTCCACGGCACCGGGCCGCGCCACGGCGGCGACCCATGCTCGGCCGCGTTCGCTGACCTTTGGCGGCGCAGCACCGACGGTGCTTCCCCCGGCTGGGCGGCCCGGGTCGCAGGCGAGTGGGAGTACTACTTCGCCGCCCACGCCCATGAGGCGGTCAACCGGCGCCGTAGGTCGCCCGCCGACATGGAGCAATACCTCCAGGTCCGCCGGGGCATCGCCGGGACAGCGCTGCCGCTGTCCCTGGGGGAACGCGCGGCGGGCCTCACCCTGCCTCCGGCCGTGTTCCATAGTCCGCAGCTGAGGATCATGCGGGAGATCGCCATCGACATCACGCTGATGTGTAACGACGTGTATTCCCTGGAGAAGGAGGAAGCACGCGGGGACATGGACAACGTCGTCTTGGTTCTCGAACACACCCAGCACTGCACCCGCGAGGAGGCGATCGCCGCAGCTCAAGGAGAAGTCCACCGGCGCTGCACCCGTTTCCAGGAGTTGGCTCGCGAGGTCCCAGCCATGTGCACCCATCTCGCTCTCTCCGCCACGCAGTGCGCCAGCGTGTCCACCTATGTCGACGTCCTGACCGCCTGGATTTGCGGCTATCACGCGTGGGAAACCGAGACCCTGCGCTACACCACCGCTCTGGAGGTCCTCCCTCGGTCTGGCCTCGGCTACTTCGAGAACGTCCTGGGAGAGCCAGATCCTGCTGGTTCATGAACATCACGAATTCGATCCTGCGGGCCATTGTCGCGAATAGATCTGTAGGTGGGCGTGCTGGCCGAGAATCTCCTCGCCCGTCTCACCTCCTACACCGCCCAGCCCGAACACTGATGGTCTTGTAGCGCCCGAGCATGAGGCCAGCCATCGTCCGCGTGGCGTAGCAGCGGGCGGTTCTCTCGCGACCCGGGGAAATTACCGTTCCGCACGGGTGTTTCCCCCCGAGGATGAGATCCTGTGGCGACGGCGCTGGCACCCCCCCGAGCCGGCGCCGTCCCCACAACCGCCAGGGCGGCAGCACAGGGCACGCGAAAGACGCGGACTCGCCACCGAGGGTCACACCGTTCGCCAGTCGGACGAGACAGAAAGCCCCAGAGGCGACGCCCTCCCCCGAACACCGAACGGGTAGTGGTGCAGCTCACCAGAGAGCCGAGACGCACACGGTGAACACCACGGACAGACAGCGGTGATAACAGCGACGTGCTTGGAAGGGCAGGGGACGCTTCAAGATCTTCTCTTGCCGGCCCGATCGAGTCACCGCAACAGCCGTGCACCCAACTTCGGCGGCCACAGCGTGATATACAGCTGTCACCGGTAGCGCCCCGAGGGGGCCTGTGGACGTCGATGTAGCGGCAATCGTGGCACAGCTCAGGGAGGTCACCGCCACTGATCCACAGGCGCTCGACCGCGTCTGTGGAATGATCGTTGCTCGTCTCGTCGAGGGCCGGTGTCGAGCCGCCGATCCGTTGTTGATCTGTGCCGGGCGGTACTGGGGCCGTCGCCTGCGGATTCATCCCGGTGAACCGCCCCGGATCGGATGCCCACTGTCAAGGCCTCGCGAAAACTGACCCCGTGCGGGCCTCTGAATCTTGACCCCCCACGTCTGGTTGATCAGTTGTGGTTGGGTCGGTCCTTGGCGAGGAGCTCGCGGCGGGCGCGGGTGCGGTAGGAGTCGCCGGCGAGGGTGAGGACCTCGGCGTGGTGAACGAGCCGGTCGATCATCGCGGCGACGACGTCGTCGGAGAAGGTCTCGCCCCAGCGGCCGAAGGGCAGGTTCGAGGTGACCATGACCGAGCCTTGTTCGTAGCGGGACGCGATGAGCTGGAAGAACAGGTTCGCCGCGTCCTGATCGAACGGAATGTAGCCCACTTCATCGATAATGATGAGTTTGTAGCGGCGGATCTTCCTCGGTTCGTCGTCGAGACGCCCGGCGTGGTGGGCGTCGGCGAGACGGGTTATCCAGTTGCTGGCGGTGTCGAACAGCACGGAGTAGCCGGCGTGAGCGGCTTTCACTCCCAGACCGATCGCGAGATGGGTCTTCCCGACGCCAGGCGGACCGAGCAGGACGACGTTCTCCGCTTTGGCGATGTAGGTGCTCGTAGCCAGATGCGCGAGCACATCACGACCCAGGGAGGGCAGGTGGTCGAGGTTGAAGTCCTCCAGCGTTTTGACGGTCGGGAAGTGCGCGGTGCGGATCCGCATCACGGTCCCTTTGGACTCGCGGTCGGCGACCTGGCGCTGCAGCAGCGCGGCGAGGTATCCTTCGTAGGATCAGTTCTCCGCACGGGCCTGGACGGCGAGTTCTTCCCAGAACGCGCCGATCGTCGGGGTCTTCAATACCCGGGTCAGATAGGAGATCATCGCCGGCATGCCGTCGGGTGATCTCCCGGCGGGTTCCACCGAAAGGGTGGTCGCTGTCACTCGCTACTCGCTTTCTTCTCTTCCAGGGTGTTCCCGGGTGGTTGGTGGGTGAAATCGACACCGAAGAGGGCGTCGTAGTCCGGCAGCGCCCGCATCGTGACCGGATGGCCGTCACCGTGATGGCGGGTCGCCGCCGCCCGCCGCCGGCGGTCCTCGGCGAGCGCCTGGCGCATCCGCGCGGCGGTCGCGGCGTGCTCGGGGTCGGTGACCGTGCCGTTGCGGGCCCAGGAACGGGCGTGCCGGGCGGCGGGCTGACCGTCACAGGTCACCGCCACCGTGTCGAGGGAGGCGGTCACGTCGACGAACCGGCCGATCGCCCGCGGATCGACGGAGTAATCGACGGTGTCGACCCGCACGTAATAGTCCCGACCCAGCCGAACACGGGAACACAGACCGGCCGGCGGATCCACCGGCGGCAGCCCCTGTGGGGTGTCAGAACTCGTCCACCGGTGTTGACCTGGGGTTTTAGGCGGCTCGTTCGTATTCGTTGATCAGGCCGCCGAGGACGGGCTTGCGTTTGATCCGTTCCTGGGTCAGGTCCGCGACGGGGTGGTCGGGCCGTGGTGGTTGAAGGTCGCGACCGTGGTGGGGGCGTCGTCCGTTGTCGTGGGCGGCGTACTCAACCAGAACGGTGCGCAGGTGCCGTTCGCCGAAGATCAGCATGCGGTCGGTGACCTCG
>NZ_CAKJTO010000197.1:0-4029 GCF_917627405.1 Protofrankia sp. Cj5 | reverse complement strand
CCTGCGCGTTTGCAAGATCCTTCCAGAACCTCCCGGCGGGGGCTGTGGATAAACTGATCCAAAAGATTGATCGTTTACGTTTGTGCAGGTCACAGGGATATCGATCTTTGCCAGAACCTCCCCGTTTTGTCGGCGTGTTGGAGGTTCTGGATGTCGATCAAGGTTGAGTCGTTTGACGGGAGCGCGAAGTTGTGCGTATGACTTGTGATCATTGCTTGCCTGGGAGGCGTATCCGAAGGGCATGACCAGAGCATGCCGCGGCCTGGCCGGCGTCCGTCCAGCCAGGACCGTAGGAGTCGCGTCCCTTTGCTGAGAGTCAGCTGTCCAGGACGAAGCGGAAGGAAAGTTCCTCGCCGAGCTCGATGCCGGCCGGCTCCAGGCGTGCCGCATCAGGCACGCAGGCCGACAATATGCGGACCGGTTCGTCGGCTCCAGACGCCTACCCGGATGCGCCGACGCGCTCGCCCGCACGAGCGCTGGCCACCGCGACGGACCACCTTCGACGTCGCCCCGCTCGACATCGTGGTGCGCGTCATGAGGATGGCCACCCAGCTCAGGATGGCCATTTCCGTTACGCCGCAGCGTACTTGGAGGGGTGGGCGATACTGGGATTGAACCAGTGACCTCTACCGTGTCAAGGTAGCGCTCTCCCACTGAGCTAATCGCCCCAGTTTGTTCGAGATTGTTGCGGAGGCGGAGGCGGGAATCGAACCCGCGTACAGGGCTTTGCAGGCCCTTGCCTAAGCCACTCGGCCACTCCGCCGGGAGGAGGCCGGAACCAGCTTGACCTCTGACCTCTCACAGTCTCGAGCGGACGACGGGATTCGAACCCGCGACCCTCACCTTGGCAAGGTGATGCTCTACCAGCTGAGCCACGTCCGCGCGCCCCGCTGTTCGGCGGTGCAGCTAGCACTCTAGCGGACGATGAGCGAAGCGTCGAATGAACCGCCGTGCGATGTGTCGGCGATGTGCGGTTTCTGTGTCAGAGTCCAGCGCGCGCTCGCCGGTCGTGCCCGGTTGTGCTTGTGGCAGGTGGCTTGGCCACCCAGCCCGGCGGTGCTGGTAGGTCTGGTAGGTGATGCGTGGCACGGGGGCGGGGCCGGCTCGGGTAGCGGGGCCGGCGGGGGTGTCTCCAGCCTGCCGAAAGGGCCGCGGTGCGTGCGATCCGCGGGCGTGGCGACATCGGCCGCCCCACTGCGGCGAAGTCATGTTTTGCGACGCAATTCTCACGGTGTGTGACTTCGAACTGGCCGCCCGCAGCGGAAACGAGAGTCCTGACTGGGACGTCGCCGGGACAGCTGCCCGCCCCGGCGACGTCAGGGATCCAACAGGCTGAAGGCCGCGCGGACATGGCGCTGGTCGTGCTGCCGGTCGCTCTTGGTAGCCGCCCTGGCGATGTCAGGTCTGAGAGCCGCCCCAGATGAGCAGCGCAAGCTCCGCGTCCAGGTCGACGATGTCGCTTTCCCCGCCGAGCGGCACCACCGAGTAGGTGCGGCGCAGGAATGACAACACCTCCGAGCGCGGCATCTCGAACAACGCGTGGCCCGACGGGCTGGACAGGGAGAGACAGACGATCCGTCCGCCGGACTGGGCCGCTGGCCAGACCTGAACGTCTCCGTCGCCGGCCGGGCGCCGGACACCGTCGCTGAGCAGCTGCCGGGCGAACGTCCACTCGACAACCTCGTCCGCGCCCGTACGGAACCCGATGCTGACCGCGTACGGGTCCGCCGGTTCATAGCGCATCGTCGCCGCGACTGGGACGGGCGCTCCACCGGGAACGACGAGCCGAAGTGCGAGCTCTGCTGTGATGGAATCGTGGCGAATTGTCATCGGGCGGCCTCTCAGTGCTGCGGTGGTGCGGGCGAGCACCCGTGTAACGAGATAGTTCCCTCTTTGAGGCTCGTTGGAAACAAGGTTATGCGACTTGAACATCCGTTACGCCGGTTCGGGAGACTTGCCCGACATAGCGCGGGTGTGCAGGCCGAGACTGGCTGATGGAGGCCACGGTGTGCGGCGTCCGTGGCCGCGTGCGTCGGTTCGCGCCATGTGGCACACCCCCCGTAGGTCGATTACCCTTCGTGTTTGATCGCTGCTGTTGCAGTGTGCGTCAGGGGAGGTCTACCCCTCTCCTCCTCGTCCCAATCGAGGTGAGTTGTGTCCGGATCGTGACCGACGAGACCCCATTCCGCAAGACCTAACGTCGTCGACATCGCGGGACGCTTCCGCGTGGACCGTCGGCCTCGCCACAGCCGGGCCCGGACCCGGGGCATCGCCCTCGATCCGGCCGCCCCCTCGCGGCATCCCCGCGGCGGCGTAGTAAGCTTCAGACGTCTTCCGGGCGTATAGCTCAGTGGTAGAGCGCTGCCTTCACACGGCAGAGGTCCGTGGTTCGAAACCACGTACGCCCACAGGTACTTTCGCCACTCGTCGGCCTTTGTCGATCATTGTGGGTCAGCGGGCACCCGGTGTCCGCCATATGCGTGATCGCGGTTGTTCCGCGCTCGGTGGCACTGCGGCGTGTTCTGGAAGCCGTCGTTCGATCAGGGAGCCGCGTCCAGGTGGTTCCTGGTAAGGCCGCAGGCCAGACCGATATCGGATGAGTTGTATCGGTTTGGCCGAGAAGGCGGCCAGGGGCTGCCTGGAGGCGGTGAGCCAAAGCCATGACGCGAGAGGTTCTTACGTCCGATGCGGTGTATATCATGTTTTGTGCTGGACGTGCTGGACGGCGCTGACTACATGTTCGTGGGCGGCCCGGGTTAGATGGCGTTCGACGTGGTGTTTCGCTGGATCGACTAATCGGGGGGCCGACTGTTGAAGGCAGGGCACGAGGTCGGGCGGAGCACGGAAGAGCCGGTCGTCGGAAGTACGGAGCGCGGGGGGCGAACCATGTTTGTGCCTGGGGAGGCGATACCTGCCATGGATACGACGGGGATGGTCACCCCGCTCCATGAAAGAGCTCGGGTGGGTACCGGCGGAGTGGGAATCGGGATGGTGAACGGCGGGGACGGCGCGGGCCCGGACGAGCCTCGGTACGGCCGTGACTGGCCCGCGCACACCTTCCTCGGGCGGTTGGACCAGCGGCTACGGGGTGCGTTGCTGGAGCTCGGGCAGTTCGTTCGGTATGCCAGCGGGACAACTCTGATTATTGAAGGTGACCTGGACCGGGATCTGTTCATCCTGCTTGACGGCGTGTGCAAAGTCACCGGAGTGACCCCGCACGGCGTCCGGGCACTGCTTGCCGTCCGTGTCGGTGGAGATGTCGTCGGTGAGATCGCGGCTATGGACGGTGAGCCCCGTTCCGCCACGGTGACCGCTGGCGGCGCGGTGACCGCACGCCGGATCAGCTCGGTCGACATGGAGCAGTTCCTGGTCGGCAACCCGATGATGGCGGCGGAGATGAACCGCGCGATGGCGGCGAAGCTGCGCTGGTCGACACGGCGCAGGGTCGACTACGGCGACCATGTGAAGATCCGGCTGGCGCGTGTCCTGGTCGAGCTCGCCTACCTGCACGGCACGCCGGTCGCTGACGGTATCTCGATCGGTGTGCTGACCCAGCCCGAGATCGGTGGGCTGATCGGCGCTGGCGAGCCCAGCGCGCACAAGGCGCTCGCGGAGCTGCGGAGTGCCGGCATACTCAGCACCCGCTATCGGCGAATCGTCGTCCACGACCTGTCCAGGCTCGGGGATGTCGCGGACGGCGACAGCTAGAGCGCCCGGCAATAGGGGTGTGGATCAAGGAGCGGGGCTGGGGTGCGTGCATCGCAAGGCGGAGGAGGGAGCCACCCTGGTGTTGGGTGGCGACCGACGACAACGATGCGAGGTGCGTACCCCAGCCCCGCGACGCCGCTCCCCTATTGCCGGGCGCTCTTAGCCTGTTTCCCTGCCGACGGGCGGTGGGCGCGTTTCTCGACGCGCCGTCGAGGGTGGCGCGCCGGGGCGCTGCCATCGTCCGTCCCCAGCCCCGCTGCCTGCGTTTTTGTCGCCAACGTCGCCGGGGCGTGGTTGTGCCTTGTGGAGAAAGTGCGAAGC
>NZ_CAKJTO010000196.1:0-4088 GCF_917627405.1 Protofrankia sp. Cj5 | reverse complement strand
TCCTGCGCGATCGTGGCCCACAGGCCATAAGCATGCAGGCGGGTGGCGTCGCGTTCCATCTCCTCCCGGGTACCGGACGACACGGTGGCCCGTCCCTTGTGGTGCACGTCGAGCATCAGGGCCTTGGCCTTGTCCCGACTGAAACCGAACAGCTTCTGGAAGACGTAAGTCACATACGACATCAGGTTGACCGGATCATTCCAGACGATCGTGACCCAGGGCCGATCGTCCTCGGCGGTCTCGTCAACCTCTGAGATGTCCTCGGGTGCGACGGTAGCAAGTGGCACGACCCCTATTGTGACGCGCCGACGATCCGTCTTCCGCCCGACCTGTGCCACCCGCCGTTCCGCGGGTCACGGTGGATGCCCCACGAGAGCTCTCATGGCCGGCAAACCCGCACTCGCGATCGATCGCGCCACGCACCGAGAAAAACACCGCGAGCTGTCGCCCATCCTGCGATCACGGCGGGGAAGCCTTGCTGGGAGCGTACCGCTCGGGCAGCAAATACACCCATACCGTGGCAATAGTTAACCAAAATAGTATGTTTAGTTGTATTGGGTCCCGATTTGCCTGCATCCTTGGTCACAGCTCGCCACGGCAGCCACAGAAAAGAAAAACCTGATTAACAGCGACCAGCAACAGGGGACGCGACATCGCGGGGCCAGGGCACGCGCCTCGCGCCATCGCTTCCCATCCATCGCCGCGCAATACACGGGTACCCCAGCTCGTCAGTCGCCACCCACCAGGGTGGCGCCCCCTACCGCCGCATGATGCACGCACCTCAATCCCGCTCCTTGATCTGTGCCCTGTTGCCGGGCGCTCCAAAGAACCTGGCCCGACCCCGCCCCATGCGCTTCCGCACTCGCCGAAAACGACGAGGCGCGACCCATCTCCACCCGGCGACCAGGCCTCGGCATGAAATGCCGCGAGCCTCGCACAACTTTTCTTCTGGATAAATCCGCGCATATTTCGGCAATTCCGTTTATCACGCCGCACCAGAAAGGAGAAGCTGCCGTGAACGCAGGAGTCAGCTGGGGCTGAGAGCCACCACAGGCCACGTCCACCCCGGGCCCGGGCGCATCCGGGCATATCGATGCCAACGACAGCGGCGTCAGCCCACCTGGGCCCGAGGGGTGGTACACAATCGGGGAGTAGTGAAGGATGTCCACAGTGTGAAACCCGGAAAATACCGGAAACGGCACCGCGCGGTGGCGCAGGGCCCCGGCGGCCCGGTCACAGCCCGACAGGCAGGACGGGAGCCCACATGGCCGTCGGCGCACGCTCACGGTTTCTGCCGTCCCAGTATCATCTGATCCTCATCCTAGTCACCGGCGCCGCGGCCGGTGTCACCGCAATCTCGCTGGCGCACCTGCTGACCGTGCCTGAACCCGTTGCGTGGTGGCGAATGGCCCTCGGGGTCGGCTGCCTCATGATCGGCCCGGTACCGCTGCTGCACGTCCGCTACGGGCATCACACCGGCGACCATGATCTCAGTGAGGCCGCTGTCGTGATCGGGCTGGCCCTGCTGCCCGCCCAGGACCTGATTGTGATCACCGCGGCCATCGTCCCGGCCGTGCACGCCGTCCTCGGCAGGCCGCCGGTGAAGGTGCTGTTCAACGGAGCCAGCGCCACGATCGGGGTGGCGGTGGCCGCGGGCGTCCTGTGGCTCCAGGGCGGGCATGCCGGACATCTCGGCGCGACGACCGTCGTGCTCGCCGCCGCGGCCGGCCTGGCCTTCTGCCTGTGGACCAGCCTGTCGGTCTCGCTGGTGATCTCCACGGCTCAGGGCATGCCCCTGCGCCGGACGCTTCGCGAGACCACGGGCATCAGCACGGTGATCGCCGCCGGTGGGATCGTGGTCGGCTGTGGGAGCGTCGCGCTCGCGTACACGAGCCCGGTCACCCTGGTCGTCCTCCCACCGGTACTGGCCAGCCTGGTCATGGTCTATCGGATGCACGTGAACTCGTCTCGGCAGCGGGACCGCTGGCGCCAGCTCAACGCCGCGGCCAAGGATCTCGCCGTACTCGACGGAGGGACCATCGAGACCGCGGCCAGCCGGATCGCCTACGAGATCTTCCAACCGGACGGTGTCGAGCTGACGGTCGACTCGACCGCGGTAGCGCCACCACCGCAACGGGCCGACCGACACCGGCGGGTGGATGACGTGACGATCGCGCTGTCCGGACCCACCGGGCAGGTCGGCGTGCTGAGGCTGCGCTTTGGCGAGCCGACGATCTGGCAGGAGCACGAACAGGCCGTCCTCGCCGCGTTCGCGAACCTCGTCGCGCTGGCTGTCGCCAACGCCAGTACGTACGCCGAAGCCCACGAGCAGGCCTGCCATGACGCGCTCACCGGGCTCGGCAACCGGCGGATGCTGCAACGGCGCACCGCCGAAGCGATCGCGGGCACCACCGCGGCCGGCCCCCGGTTCGCTCTACTGCTGGTCGACCTCGATCGGTTCAGAGAGGTCAACGACACCCTCGGGCACGATGCCGGTGACCGTCTGCTGCGCGGTATCGCCGACCGGCTCCAGCGCGCCGTCCGCGCGGGCGATCTGGTGACGCGGGTGGGCGGCGACGAGTTCGCCGTGCTGCTGGCCGGCATCCGCGACGCCGAAGCCGCCGACACCGTCGCGGCCACCATCGCCAAGGCGCTGGCCCGTCCGGTCAGCTTCGAGGGAATGCTGCTCTCGGTGGAGGCGTCCGTCGGCGTCGCCTGCTTTCCCGAGGACGGCCGGACCGTCGACGAGCTCCTGCGCCGCGCGGATGTCGCGATGTACCAGGCGAAGCGAGCGCACAGCGGCTACCGCCGGTACCGGGCCGACGAGGACTCCTCCACGCTGGCGCACATGGAGCTGGTGGCGGACCTGCACGGCGCGCTCGCCGAAGGCGACATATCCCTGCACTACCAGCCACAGATCGACCTCGGCAGCGGCCGTATCGTCGCGGTCGAGGCCCTCGCGCGCTGGCGGCACCGGACCCGCGGCCTGCTCACTCCCGCGACCTTCATCGGCGCGGTGGAGCAGTCCGGGCTCATCGGCGACTTCACCCGCGCTGTGCTGGGGGAGGCGTTGTCCGCATGCGGACGGTGGCGCGCGGGCAGCGCCACCATCCGTCTTTCGGTAAACCTGTTCGCGCGTAACCTGCTGGAAGCGGATCTCGCCACCGAGATCGCGCAGCTTCTGCTCGCCAACAGCGTGCCGGCCTCAGCGCTCACGCTGGAAGTCACCGAGAGAGCGGTCGTCATGGATTCGGCGACAACCGCCCACTCCTTTGCCGCGCTCCGCGATCTCGGTGTGCGCCTCGCCGTGGACGACTTCGGCACCGGCTACAGCGCCCTCAACGTGCTGAGGCAGTTCGATCCGCACGAGGTGAAAATCGACCAGTCGTTCACCGGCAACCTCACCGACAACCCTGACAACGCCGCGATCGTGCGCGCGACCATCAATCTGGCCCACGACCTCGGGCTGCTGGTTGTCGCCGAGGGTGTCGAAGATCTCGACACGATGAACGCCCTGACCGTTCTCGGCTGTGATCTTGCTCAGGGGCGGTTCATCAGGCCGCCCTGCCCAGCCGAGGAAATCACGGCGCTGCTGCGGGACGCCGGCCGGCTGACCACCCCCCACTCGGCCGATGTGCTGCCGTTCCCCACCGCCTACCAGCGATCACGCCAGCAGCGCCGCGCCCGCTCCTACCAACCGAAGGACGCGCGATCGTAGCCCTTCCCCGGCCGCTCCCGGCCTCTCTCCCGGCCTCTCTCACGGCGCCTCTCACCGCACCTCTCACGGCCCCGGGAACAGCGGAGCGGGCTGGCCCGCCCCCGGACCACGAGCGCCTATCGGCCAAGGTCCCTACTCTGGTCGGAATGGCCACGTCCACACCGCCGTCCATGCGCCCCACCGGGCAGACATCGACGGCTCTGCTGACCGACCACTACGAGTTGACGATGCTGCAGGCCGCGTTATGGTCTGGAGCGGCATCGCGCCGGGTGGTCTTCGAGGTGTTCACCCGGGCGCTGCCAGCCGGCCGCCGGTTCGGTGTGGTCGCCGGCACCGGACGTCTCCTGGAGGCCCTTGAGACGTTCTGCTT
>NZ_CAKJTO010000195.1:0-4235 GCF_917627405.1 Protofrankia sp. Cj5 | reverse complement strand
GGGGCTGTGGACGTACGAGCGGAAGCCGCGCCGTACGCTTGACGGATGGGACTCCACATCTACGACACGCGCACCCGGCGCATACGGCCGTTTGAGCCGTTGCACCCCGGTCATGTGGGCGTGTATGTCTGTGGGCCCACCGTCCAGTCCGCGCCGCATGTCGGGCATGTACGTACCGCGGTCGCCTTCGATGTACTGCGCCGCTGGCTCACCGCGTCCGGGTTTGACGTGACCTTTGTCCAGAACATCACTGATATCGACGACAAGATCATTATTAACGCGGACCGGGCCGGCGAGAGCGTGTGGGAGCTCGCCACCCGCCAGACGCGGGCCTTCGATGACGCATACCGTGTTCTCGGTGTGCTGCCGGCCACGATTCAGCCACGGGCGACCGGCCATATCCCGGAGATGCTGGCGCTCATCGCCAGACTGTTGGATGTCGGCTGCGCTTACGTAAGCGCCGGGTCGGTCTGGTTCCGGGTCGCTCGCTTCGCCGGTTATGGACAGTTGTCGAATCAGCGCCCGGACGCCATGCAGGCGTCATCGGAGAGCGAATCAGGGAAGGCCGACCCTCGTGATTTCGCGCTCTGGAAGGGCGCGAAGCCGGGTGAGCCGTTCTGGGAGTCACCCTGGGGGCGAGGCCGTCCAGGGTGGCATATCGAGTGCTCAGCCATGGCGGGCAAGTATCTCGGCGAGATTTTCGACATCCACGGTGGCGGTCTTGACCTTGTCTTTCCGCACCACGAGAATGAGCGCGCCCAGTCGGTCTGCGCCATGGGCGCGGGCCGGCAGCCTGCCGTGGCCGGCACAGCTGAGATGGCCCGTTACTGGATGCATGTCGGCCTGCTGACGACCCGCGGTACCAAGATGTCGAAGTCACTGGGCAACTCGTTCCTGGTCGCCGATGCGCTTGACCAGGTCAGACCGCAGGTGCTGCGTTACCATCTGCTCGGCGCGCACTATCGCTCATCGCTGGAATACGGCCAGGAAGGGCTGGCCGAATCGGCCGCGGCCCATGACCGCGTCGAGACCTTTGTGCGCAACGCCTTGGACATCCTGGGTGGGCCCGACGAGGCCGCGGCACTTGCGGCTGAATGCGCCGTCGGGGCACAGCGCGTGCTTGATGGTCATGCCGGGCCGCTGGCGGCCGACACCGCGGCCGGGGGCGCTCCGGTGGACGCGGCCATGGTCGGGAACCCGGCGCAGGCCTGGCGTGCCTTCGCGGTTGCGCTCGACGACGACCTCGCGGTCTCCCGGGCGCTGGCGGTCCTGTTCGGTGCTGTCGGACGCGGGAACCAGGTGCTGTCCAAGACGCGCAGCCGGGAGCTTGCCGGCTGGGTCGACGTCGTGCGCCGGATGCTCGCGGTCCTTGGGCTTGATCCGATCGCGCAGTGGCCCACGGCCGGTTCCGAACTGAGGCCCGCGCTCGACGGGGTCATGGAGATTGTCCTCGATCTGCGGTCGGCCGCGCGTGCCCGGCGGGACTACGCCGAGGCAGATGGGATCCGAGCCCGGCTCGCGGCTGGGGGCATAGTGGTTGAGGACACTCCGGAGGGGCAGCGCTGGCATCTGGCGTGAGCCAGCGCTCCCGCCGACGGCACGGAAGAAGCACGATGATTGCGCGCCGTCGGCTGGGGCAGAGCCCGGAAGCGGCTATCGAGCGAGCATGCGGATCGTGATCCGCGTCCAAGCGCCGAGGTAGACTCGGTCGCCGTTGCGCAGCGGTACTGGCTGGCCCGGTGGGATCGGATTCGGTTCGTCGTTGATCCGGGTACCGTTCGTTGAGCCAGGGTCGAGTACAGCGTACCCACCGTCCGCCATCAACTCGAGCATGGCGTGCGCGCGGGAGATACCCGGATCCTCCGGTGTGCCGGACAGGTCGATCTCCGGATGGATGCCGCGGGACTCGCTGCGTCGCCCGATCAGCAGCCGGGGGCCGCTGAGGGTGAAGACCCGCCGTGGGTAGACCGTGGGGAACGGGACACGGTGGTCATCGCCACTGTCGTAGTACTCGCGCTCGGCTTCGACAAGCACGTCCCAGCCGGTCTGCACCGCTCCCCGGTCCGGTGTGCCGGGGCGTTCTCGCAGGACCAGATCGAATCCGCACACCTCGCAGAACCGCGTACCCGGCTCGTGCGGATTGTGACAGTTCGGGCAGGCGGCGTCGTAGCCGTCGCCGGCCTCTCGGGACGGTCGTGCGGGCACATGCTGGTTGGGACGTGGGCGGTGGTAGTCGGGCGGTGCTGTTACCGGGCCGCGTGGAACGGCGCTCGCACGGTCCAGGCCGAACGGATCATCCCCGCCGCCGGGAGCGGGGTGGCTGGGTGCGTACGGGTCGGCGCGGTTCCTGTCATAGCCCCATGGCTCGCCTCTGCGCGGTTCGTCACGCGGGTCGCGGCGCGGTTCGTCACGCGGGTCACGCGGGTCACGGTAGGGACCTGTCTGGTAGCCGCTCGCGTCATAGCCACCGGGGGAGTAGCCGCCCGGCGGGTAGGCATCCCGACCGTAGCCGTCCGGCGTATACCCGTCCCGTGGGTAGTTTTCCGCGGCGGGGGCGTACCCGTCGGAGGAATAGCCGTTGGGGTCGTACCGGTCGGCTGGGTAGCCCTCCTGCGGGTAGCCATCGGGCGTGTACCCGTTCGATGGGTAGCCGTCCTGAGCGTATGACTCGGCATCTGACGGCGCGCCATGGTCTGGAAACGGCCGGGACGTACCAACCCGCTTGGTATCCGGTGGGCGGCGGATACCAAGCGGATCGGCCGGGTCAACCCTGGCTCGCCCCGTCCCGGACGGGTCCACCGGCCGCCGACCGTATGAGTCCACGGCGGACTGTTCCGGCTGCCGCGGTCGCTGGCGACCCGACCCGGTTTCGTCTTCCGATGGGAGGACGTAGGGCTCCTGGCCGGCTACAATCCGCATACCGCATTGATCGCAGTAGTCGGGAGCTAGCGACAGGTGCCCGTCTGGGCAGCGTGCACTCACCTGATCACCTGTTTACCCTGACGCTCCTGGTCAGCTGCGGGTCAAGGACCATTTCGTCGACCCCAATGGCGTCGACGTTCCGTTTCAGTCGAACCGTACCTGTGCTCGGGCCCTTGATGCTGACCATGTTCCGAAGTAGACGGTATGTGGCCTTGTTGTCGGACTGATGGGCAAGCTGTGCGTTTTGGCCACGTTTGATGGTAGCGGCTCCATCGTTACCCGCATACCGGGCCTGGAATTCTTCACAGTGGAGCTGGGCGGGTTCGGCCTGGCTCTCTTCCACCGGATTAGTCGCTAGGAGGCGTCGCGTCGATGCGTGCGGTCACAACTGTGATGTTGTCGTGGCCGCCGCGGTCAATGGCGTGCTTGGTGAGGTGGCGGCCAACCGTGATCGCGGCGGTAGCTGGCGCGAGTTCGCCGACCACCGCCGCCATGTCCTCGGGCCGGGACAGGTAGTTCCACAACCCGTCCGTACACACCAGCACCGTGGCGGGCAACGACAGGGGAACCACGCGGACATGTGCGGTCACGTCCCCGGCGTCGGCGCCGAGCCAGCGGGTAAGCGTATGGGCTCGGCGGTCGGTCTCCACCGCCGATGCGGGGATCAGCCCCACGCGTGCGGCCTCCGCAGCCCAGGTGTCGTCCTCACTCAGTCGTTCGAACCGATGTGGGCTGAGCAGGTATACCCGGCTGTCCCCGATCCAGCCCACGGTGACGCTGCCGCCGCCATCGCTGGTACGGGTGATGACAGCCGCGGCAAACGTGCACGACGGTGCGATGCGTCCATCGATGACCGGCGCCCGGGTGACGGCCGCCTGCGCGGCCGCGACAGCGGCGTGGATCGCGTTCTGGGCATCGTCCGGGGAGAAGGCGTACCGGGGAAAATCGTCCGTGACCGCGGTAGGCGGCGTCGTTGGAATGTCCGAGGGCGGCCACTGAAGACCGTCGGACTCGAGACCGCCGTAGGGATCACGGTAGCCGGGCTCGTCGTCCTCCCCGCTGATGTCTGCGTAGCCGTCCATCCCGGCCATCCTGGCTGGATCCCGGTGGTCCGGATCGTCATCCGGCGACCTGAGACAGGCGATGCCGCGTTCGCCGGATCCTGGGAGAACCACCGATCCTGAGCCGGCGCCCGCCGGCCCCGATGCCAGCGGACCCGGCAACCAGGGTTCCGCCCCCGCGGGACGCGTCGCCTCGGCCGGCTGGCCGCGCGTGGCGGACGAGCCGCGGGCCGCTTCGGCGAGGACCGCGGC
>NZ_CAKJTO010000194.1:0-4382 GCF_917627405.1 Protofrankia sp. Cj5 | reverse complement strand
CTGCGGGCGCCGCGGCGTCCCGGCCGGAAAGGCTGGACGCGCTGCTCGCCACGGGCCGCGACCCGCTCGGCGTGCTGGCCGCCGTGGCCCGCCTGATCGGCGGTGCGGCGGTCGTTGTCACCCCGGCCGCGCCACACCAGCTGGCCGAGGGCGTGGTGCCGCAGGTGCCCGTGGCCGCCCTGGAGCGCTGGCTCACCCGGATGGGGCGGGTCCGGGACACCGTCGCCACCTACGACGACATCCGGCTGGCCGTCGAGGCCGGCGGCGGCGACCCCGGACCGTTGCACGCGGCACAACTTCCCCTGGACGCCCAGGACGGCTGGCTGGGGGACGATCTCCCCGACCTGCCCGCGGCCGGCAACGACGGGGCACGGCGGGTCCGCAACCCGCTGCGCCGCCTGGCGATGCCCGACGGGCCCCGCGTCCACCTTCTGCTGGCCGGCGACATCGACGCCCTCGCGCGCGCCACGCTGCACGCGCTCGTGCTCGACGAGGTGACCGAGGTACTGCCCGCGCCGACCGCGACCACCGGTGTCGCGCTGCACTACGACGCACCGAACAGCGCCCCGCCCCAAGCGGTGCTGCTGGCGGTGCACCCGGATCCCGCCCAGCCGTGGAGCTGGCAGCTGCTCGTCGAGACCGCCGCCGAGGCGCTGACCCTCAGCGTGCTGCGCGGCGTCGACCTGGACGACCTCACCTCCTCGGGAGTGGACCAGCTGGTACCGCTCACCTACGTTCGCGACGGCCTCGCCGATACAGGGCCGCTGAGCGACCTGGTCAGCCGACTGATCTGGGTGAAAGACACGATCAAGGCCAACCGAGTGCTGGAGGTGCACTGATGGCGGCCCTGCCGATCGCGACCTGGGCGCGGATCGAAGCGCATGCCCGAACCACCGACCTCGACACCGGCCTCGCCGCCGAGGTCGCGGACCCGCTGTGGATGCTGCTGCGCCAGTACCAGCTGGGCGAGCTCACCGGGGACGACGGCGGGGCTCCCGTCGCCGTCGACGTGCAGGTCAGCTGGTCCAGGCTGACCAGATACCGGCCCCAAGGACGCCGCGGCACCATCGGGGACCCGTTGCCGGCGGCGGACAGCGAGCTCATCGTGGGCGAGGACCTGCCGCCGCTGGAGGCGACGGTCACCGGCGAGCCGGCGTTCCGGTTGCCGGGCGCCGGGCGGGACCCACGCGACCGGCCCTGGGCAGCCGCGCTGCGGGCGGGCCGTGCGCTGGCCCGGGCGCTGGCCGGTCAGGGGCTCGGCGCGGTCGCCACCACCCTTGCCGCGGACCCGCGGACCCGGTTTGACCCGCCACCCGCGACCGGAGCGGAGGGCGACGCCGAACGGCGTCACCGGGCCCTGCTCGCGGCCGCCACACCGGGCGTACGCCCGAGCATCGACGGCGCCGCCGTCCTGAGCCTGCTGGAGCCCGACGGCCGGCTGCCAGCGGACCTGCTGGCACCGGCCGACCCCGAGGTCGTCGCTCCGGTCCTGTTGTCCTGGCACGCGGAGATGGACCGTGAGTGGGGAATGTCCAGCAACGCAGACCCGCTCCCACCGGCCTGGGTCGCCGACCGGCTCGAATACGCCTTCGCGCTCGCCGCGCCCGCCCTGCCTCCGGTCACCGAAGTCCCGCCGGGGCAGGAGATCCCAGCCGGGGAGATCCAGCTCGGCGCTTCGGAGTACGACGGGCGCGGGCTCGAGTGGTACAGCCTCGACCTGGCCGGCGGTCCGCCGCTGGGCGCGGCGGCCGACGCCGCCCTCGACACGCCGCTGGACGCCCCACCCGACGGCCTGCCGCCCGCCGCCCCGGACGACGCACGCCGCATCCGCGGCCGTCGGCGAGCCACCGTACTACCGGCCGCGCTGACCTACCCGGGCATGCCCAGCGCCCGGTTCTGGGAGATGGAAGACGCCGCCGTGGCGCTGGGCCGGGTCGGCGCCGGCGCCACCGATCTGGTGCGTATGCTCGCCGTGGATTTCGCGGTTGTCTACAGTCCCGACTGGTTCCTGGCCCCGGTCGAGGTCCCGGTAGGCTCGGTCAGCCGCGTCGACTGGGTCGTCGTCCGCGACACTTTCGGGGCCGCCACCCTCGTCGGCACCGGCCAGCCCAGCCCCGCCACGGTCGGCCGGCAGTTTCAGCCGTCCGCTCCCGCGGATACCGGCGACGCCGAGCCGCTGCTCGTCGTGCTCCCGGCGGCGCTCGGCGCGCTGGCCTCACCGCCGCGGGAGGACATCGCCCTGCAACGGGACGAGATGGCCAACCTCGCCTGGGCGATCGAGCGGACCGTGCTCGGGCCGACCGGCCGCGGCGTCCCGAGGCCCTGGTCGAAGCGGGACTTCGCGCTGCCGGCCGCGCCGCCGGATGGCCACGATGCCGTCTGGCGGCTGTCCACCCCCGTTGCCGCCGCGTGGACGCCCCTGGTTCCCGTCCGGCTGCCCGACCCCGCCGACCCCGGGCAGCAGCCACCCAGCGGGCCGCGGGTGCTGCGCGCGGGCCAGCTGGAGGACACCGCCACCGCGACCGTGCGTGGCGCGGCCAGCCTCATCCTGGCTGACCTGCGGGACCCGGCGGGCGGTGGGCGACATGCCGACCTGCGCGAGGAAGAAGTCACCCGCGCCGGGATCCAGGTGCAGATCATCGAGCACCTTGCCCGCGGAACGGACGGGCGGCTGTTCACCTGGCGCGGACGCCAGAAGCGTCCGTGGCGCGGGGAGGTCTCCTCCGGCCTCCGCTACGACGCAACCACCGAAAACAGCGGCTGACAGTCCAGACGTAAAGCCGTTTTGCCGCGCCTGGTGGAAATAGCCTCGTTCCCACCCGTGCGGGCGCCGCGGGCAGCGCTACCTGCTTGGCGCCGACCGGGCCGACAAACCGAAAGGAGTCCCAGTGGTTCTCGTGGACGCGTTGGTAAACTGGCCCAACGGAAAGGTCTACTTCTTCAGCGGGGCCGACTACTACGGGTACGATATTGCCGGTGAGCAGGTCGGCCCGGGATACCCCCGGCCGATCGCCGCCAACTGGCCGGGCCTCGGCGGGGTCAGCATCGACAGCGCCATCGCCTGGCCCAACGGGAAGGCATATTTTTTCAGTGGATCCGACTACTATCGCTACGACATCGCGAACAATCGCATCGACCCCGGATTCCCACTCCCGGTCAAATCGAACTGGCCCGGGTTGATGATCTTTGGTTCCACCCAGATTCAGGCGGCGACGCTCTGGCCCAACGGCGCAGCCTACTTCTTCGCGGACAACGGCGTGTACTACAGGTGGGACGTCGCGGACGATCGGATGGAACCCAACTACCCGAAGCCAATTCAAGGAAATTGGCGGGGGCTGTGGTCGTCGTCGCTCCGCGGCGCGCTTGTCTGGCCCGACCCAGGTGGCGTCCCGCGTAAGGCCTATTTTTTCCAGCGGTCGTTCTACATGCGCTATGACATCGCAGCCGACGCGGTCGACGCCAATTACCCGCAGCCCGTCTCGGGGAACTGGCAGGGACTGTAAGGCAATAAAAAATTCGTGGACCAGCCGTGCGCTTAGTGGTTAGCACTGGAAGTCCTTCGGGGCCTGTCGGCTGCCAGGTGGACGCGTCGCGAAGCGCCCAGGCCCCGATAGCGGTGTTCTACCTGGGCTGACCACAACGAAGCGAGGCGCCGACCGGGCGGCGCGAGCCGGACAGTCCTATTGCCGGAGCCTCGAAGTGGGACGTGACGCCCGACCGCGTCACCCAACTGGCCCTCGCCCGTGCCCTGGACGTGCCAGCCGACCGCGTCGATGCCCAGCCCTGGCCGCGATGGCTACCCACCGGCGACGCCGGCCGTGGACGGCTGGCGTTCGTGAACGGGAGAGGATGAGGAGATGTCGCCGGATCCGCCGCAGCTGTTGCCGTGCCCGCCGCCGCGCCAGGCTGGGCCGGTGCCGACCGAGAACGACCTCGAACCGGGCGTGCGGGCGATTCTGGGGACCCCGGCTGCGGAGGGCGCCGGGCTGGTCGACCAGCCGGCGTGTTGCGCCGACCCGCGAGTCACCGCCCAGCTGACCGATGACCGGCCGGTGGAACAGGTGCTGCCATGGCGAATCGACAACGCCGAGAAAGGGCACGTCATTGTCGTGCCGGGCGGGCCATCGGGTCTGATCGGCGGGCTGTTGTCGCAGGTGCACCCGCCGCAGTCGTTCAGCCATGTGGCGATCATGACGAGGGACCGGGTCGAGCTACGGCATGTGACGTTCAGCGAGGAACGGCTGCGCCGGTTCCCGCACCGCGCCGGTAGCGAGGGCGATCCCGGGCTCGGCATCCCGCTGCCGTTCGTCCCGGAACTCAACGACGCACCGACCGACGGCTTTCAAGAACTGCCGTTGCGTCACGGCTGGCCGGGGACGATC
>NZ_CAKJTO010000193.1:0-4385 GCF_917627405.1 Protofrankia sp. Cj5 | reverse complement strand
AAAGGCGGCCTCGTGACCGGGACCACGCGCAAGCCTCTTTCCAGGCCGGTGTAGTCGCTGGGGTTGGTGGTGAACAGCGGAAGGCCCTCCGCGACCGCCGTAGCGGCAATCATCAGGTCCGCGATCCGGCGACGCGGCTTGCGACCCGCGGCGACGATGGCCGCGGACAACCGGCCGTAGACCCGCGCAGCCTCGGCGTCGAACGGGATCGGGTCGAACTCGTTCTCAACGCGCTGGAGTATCTCCATCCGCCGCGCCCGTTCCGCATGCTCGTCGTACAGGTCCTGCTCGTCGTTGCGCCGCACCTGGTGCGGCCCGGCGGACAGCTCCGCCAGTGTCACCACGCTGATCGCCATCTCGTCCGGAAGCTCGGCAACGTTGACCCAGCGGCGCAGGATCAGGATATTGGTGTCCAGCAGGCCCTGCCGGGCGGATTCACCGATCATAGGCGCTCGTCGCCTCATGGTCAGCCGCCGTGTCCTGGTCGGCGCGGAACGCCGCCAGATCGGCGTCAGGAGCGTTGCGCGACATCGCGGCGAACTCCTGCCGCGAGACGAACCGGCGCCGACGCCGCATTGGGACGAGCTGCCCGATCTGATGACCATCCCGAGTGACCGTGAACGACTGCCCATGCTCGACGGCGTCCATGATCTCCCGAGACCTCGACCGCAGATCCCGCTGCGTGATCTCAGGGACGCCCACCCCGACAGCGTAGCACCCAGTGCCACACCGTGCCGCACCGAAAATCGCGAGCCACGCCAAACGTGATCGCTTAGAGCGCCCGAGGATAGGGCGTTCGATCAGTGAGCTGCTCATCCGTGCCCGATCCGGCGAGGCTGCGGAGGAAGGCGTCCTGGTGATGGGCGCCGACTGACGACAACGCGGCCGGACGGGACGCGGGGAGCCGCGAGCCGGACAGTCCTGTTGCCGGGCGCTCTCAAAGCGCCCGGCAACAGGGACGCGGCGTCGCGGGGCTGGGGCACGTTCATCGCCGCCCCGGATCACGACCAGCCGTGCCAGCGCGGATGCGTTACCCGCTCCGCCCGCGGGACCCGTAGCTTGTGCACGACGCGCTCGGCCCCGTCCACAACGTGCGCATATAGCACGCCGCCGAGTCCAGCCCGGCCAGGGCGAGGCCACCACGCACCAGAGCCCTCCAAGCACGCGCGTCGGCGAGCTGCCGGATGCGCGATATCTCCGTCCGGCCGGGTTGGTGCCAGCACCGATGCCACGGGACCGTGCCGCGCATAACGTGACACGAGCTGCCGCAGGGCGAGGCTTGCCTGGCGGGAAAGCTGTCGATCATACCTGTTGGGGGGTGATCCGATGGGTGATTACCGCCGCCGGCAGGAACGATCACCATGGGCTTCACTGGCGCGGGAAGCTTCGCCAGCATTTCGTGCAAATCAAGGTAAACAATGTTCTTCATTCGCTATAACGGCAGGACTGGTACCGGGCCGGAACGCTTCCTGCCCGCCCGCCGGGGCTGGGCATCGATCACTCTTGCCGGGCGCGCTGAGACGCCCATGAACCGATGAGACGACCCATCAGCGGACGGAGGTGACAGATGGCTACGGCGACGCCGGACACCATCGGCACCGTGCTCACCCAGCTGCTGACCGCAGCGGCGGATGCCGCGCGGGACGGCGGCGACCGGCTTGGCGACCTGCTCAAGGAGGCCGAGGGCGCACCCGAGCGGCTCGTGGACGACATCAAGCTGTTCGCCGAGCAGCAGCTCGACCGGCTCAAGCAGCTCGTCAACCCGCCGGACTGGTGGAACCTGCTCGTGATCGCCCTGCTGGCGATCCACGAGCTCGACCCTGACCACCTGCTGGTCGGCACCTGCCAGATGCCCGACTGGGCCCGGATGCTGACGCTGACCTACCTGCCGACGACGCCGGACGCAGTCCAGGCCTCGGTCACCCTTGGGCTTGCCCTGACGGGCGACGGGCGGCATGGCTCGATGATCAAGATCAGCGGCGCGCTCGACGGCGTCCAGATCCCATCCGGCGGCGGCCCGCTCACGGTGGGCATCGCGACCGACCCTGGCGGGACCGCCACCTGGCTCATCCCGTTCGGCGGCCCGGTGACCACACCCAAAGGCACCGACGGCACCGGTGGCGTGCGGCTGTCCGTGGCGCTCACGCCTGGCCTGGACCAGGACGCCGGAGCCGCCCGGCTGAGCGTCGGCAAGGTGCGGCTCGAGCTGGCCCTGCGGTATCCGGCGCAGCCGCCGGACCACCCGCTGTGGCGGCTGTTGGTGGGCCTGAGCGGCGACGGCGGCCGGCCGGGGCTCGACGCCGAGGTCGACCTGCAGAGCCTGCTCGGGCCGCTTGGCTCGATCGTCGCCCTCAGCCCGCCGGACATCCGGTACTCGCCGCGGCTCGTGCTCGTGGCGGACGAGTCCCCCCAGTTCACCCTCGGCCCGAGCTGACGGAGTCACTTATGAGCGGGAATGGCTGGATCGTCGGCACCCTGGACGTCGCCGGGCGCCCCGACGGGACCGCGAGCGCTGTCAGCGTCGACCTGAGCGTCAGTGCCGGCCTCGACCTGCCGGGGCTGCGGCTGCGGGTGGACGACGCGCGCGTCGAGGCCCAGCTCAGCGTGCGCCTGCGACCGCCAGGCCTGGAAATGCGGGCCGTACCGATGCTGCCGGCGGGGGCCGGCGCGGAGCTGACGTTGCCGGGTGTGACGGGCAGCGGCTACCTGCGCCGCGACGGCGACCGGTGGGCCGGCGCGCTGTCGGCCCGGCTCGGGCCGGTAGCGGTGAGCGGGTTCGGCATCCTCGACCTGAGTGGCGGTGGCCTGTCCCTGGTGGCGCTGCTGGCGGCCGAGTTCGACGTCCCCGTCCAGCTGTCGTTCGGGTTCACGCTGGTGGGCGTGGGCGGGCTGGTGGGCCTCGGCCGGCGCCCCGACATCCCGGCCCTGCAGGCCGCGGCCAGCTCCGGGGAGCTGTCCCGGCTGCTGTTCCCCCGCGTCCCGATCGTGGGCGCCGACCGGCTGCTCCCGGTGCTGAACGGCTGCTTCCCGGCCGCGCCGGGCAGCGCGGTCGCCGGCCCGATGCTGAAGCTGGGCTGGGGCACGCCCACAGTGGTCGCGGCCACCATCGCGGTCCTCGCCAGCGACGACGGGGTGGTGATCATCGGCCGTGTCGCCATCACGCTGCCGTTCGAGCAGGCGGCGCTGATCCGGCTCGAAGCGCTCGTCTTCGGGACGATCACCGGGGACGGCCTGTCCATCGAGGCGACGCTGGCGAACTCGCGGATCGTCGGCATCCCGGTCGACGGCGAGCTGCGGCTGCGCCTGCGCACCGGGGACGACCCGCTGTTCGCGCTCTCCGCTGGCGGCTTCCATCCGGCCTTCACCCCGCCCGACGGGATGGCGGGGATGACACCGATCCACACCGAGATCTCCCCAGGCCCGATGCTGCGCGCCCGGCTGGCGGCCTATCTGGCCGTCACCACCGAATCGGTCCAGTTCGGCGCGCGTGCCGAACTGCGGGCCGGGATCGATGGTTTCAATATCTCGGGCCATTTCGCGTTCGACGCGCTGATCCAGCTCGACCCGTTCGGTTTCGCCGTCGACTTCTCCGCCCGGGTGAGCGTGGAGTGCGCCGACTTCTGTGTCGGCAGCCTCGGCCTGAGCGGGCACCTCTCCGGCCCCAGCCCGTGGCGCATCCACGGCCACGCCAGCGTCTCGGTGCTGTGGTGGGACGTCGACGTGGACATCCCCGAGCTGACCTGGGGCTCGTCGGACGCGCCGCAGCTCCCGAAGCCGCGCGCCCCGCTCGACGTCCTGCTCGGCCAGCTCCGCACCGCGTCGAACTGGACGGCGAGCACCGCGCCCGTCCCGGCGGTGGTCGAGCTGCGCCCCGGCCCGGATCATGGGGCCGCCGCCGTCCACCCGCTGGCTGAACTGCGGTTCGCGCAGACCACCGTGCCGCTCGGGGTCGCCCTGCAACGCATGGACGGGGTCCCGCTGCCCGCTGCGGTGACCCTGCGGGTGAGCGCGGGCGACCCGGAGCCGCCGCTGACCATGACACCCGCGGCGTTCGCCCCGGGGCAGTTCCTCGCCCTCGACGCCACCAGTGCGCTGGCCGGCGCCGGCTACGCACAGTTCGACGCGGGGTTCCTGCTCACGCCGAACGCCGTCGTCTTCGGGCCGAAGGAATCCCGCTCGATCGACCCCGAGCTGTGTGTGATCGCCCGGCGGTTCCGGTTCCCGACGACCGTCTCTCTCGGGCCGCCGCTGGCCCTGGCGGCCACGACCGGCCACGGCCACGCCCCCGCGGCGGTGGCCAGCCCGCTGGTGCGGCTGCGGGATCCCGGCGCCGCGGTCGTCGCCGGCCGCGCGGCGCTGCTCGCCGCGAATGATCAACTCGCCGC
>NZ_CAKJTO010000192.1:0-4433 GCF_917627405.1 Protofrankia sp. Cj5 | reverse complement strand
CCTACGCACTGACCGGTGGTGACACCTACTGGCTCTACGGCCGGGTCGCGCCCATCGCCGACTGCGCACGCCTCGATCTCACCCCGTCGACGAACCAGTTGTGCTCTCCCCACCCGCCGGGCGAGCGGCCCGGCCCGAACTACTACGTGTGGAACCACCACAGCCCCCGCTTCACCGTCGGCCTTCCCGAGACCGCGAAAAAGGCCGCCCTGGCTGACTTCGCCCACCAGGTCATCGAGCACCAGCCGGAGGACTACGCCCGGATGGTGCTCGGCGACGTGGCCCACTACTTCGCGCCCGGGCGGCGGACCGGCCCGCGTGACTGGCCTGTCGGTACCTGGCACTTCCCCGCTGGCCCGGTGCCCGCCTACTGGAACACCAGCGCGCCGCTCGTAACCTTCGACGGTGGCTGGGCCGCCCGTGGCGTGGCTCCGGCGCCGGCCGCGTTCCTGCGGGCCTACCAGCGCCACGTCTACACCCCCGGGCCCGCGCTGGGCGCGCTGGCCGTACTGGCCGTGCTCGGTGCCGCCGCCGGGGTCCCGCGTCGGTCCCGGGCATCGCGCAACGAGGAGCATGGCGAAACCGGGCGGATCCGAGCCGACTGCGCGCTGCTCATCACCGCGGGCATGGCCCTGCTGGTCATCCCGTCGGCAACCGTGTGTTTCGACTACCGCTACATGCTGCCCACGCTGCTGCTGTTCCCCCCGGCCGCCGCGTTCGGCTGGCATCAGGTCACCGCGGCCCGCGCCGCGGCCGAGCCGCCGCCGCTGCCGGGGAAAGGCGCGGGCTGGCCACCGGAACCTGCGACAGCCGGCAACAAAGACTTCTACGATCACGGTGTGAACAACCGGATATGCCCGACGCCGATCCTCCCGCTGGGCGCGCCCGCGGACGGCGGGACAGCATGAGCACACGACACGAAGTGACCGTCTCCGCGTCGGCCGAGCGCGACCTGGAACGGCTGCCGGACAGAACAGCGGGCGAGATCCGCCGATTCTTCCATGGGCCGCTGCGCAACGATCCCCGCAAGGCCGGGACGCCCCTGTCGGAGTCGCGCTCCACCATGTGGGAGGCGGCTGGTCCAGCCTGGCGGATCCTCTACCAGGTAGATGCCAATACCCTTACCGTACGTGTCATGGTCGTTGCCAAACGCGGCGATCAAAGCCGATCTAACGATCAGGGCCGACGTGCCTCCTAGCCCGGCAGCCGGCGGCACTCCCGCGACGGGAACGGCTCGCCCACGTTCGGCTCGGGCCACCGGTGCTGTCGGAGCTCGCCGCTCTCCTACGCCCCTGCTGGCAGCCGCGGTGGCCCGCACGGGCGCTCAGGAGACGTTGACCCCGAAGTCGAGGGCGATCCCCCGCAGGCCGGAGGCATAGCCCTGGCCAACCGCGCGGAACTTCCACTCGTTGGCGTAGCGGTAGAGCTCCCCGAAAATCATCGCCGTCTCGGTGGAGGCGTCCTCGGTGAGATCGTAACGGGCGATCTCCGTGCCGGCCGTCGAGTCGACCACCCGGATGAAGGCGTCCCGAACCTGGCCGAAGGTCTGCCGGCGCGACTCCGCATCGTAGATCGACACCGCGAAGACGACTTTGGACGCCTGCGGGGTGAGCGCGAACAGCTCGACGGTGATCTGCTCGTCATCGCCACCGCCGCCACCGACAAGGTTGTCACCCAGGTGCTTCACAGCCCCGTCGGGGCTCATCAGGTTGTTGAAAAAGACGAAGTACTGGTCGGACAGAACCTTGCCCAGGTTGTTGACGACAATCGCGCTCGCGTCAAGATCGTAGTCTGCGCCGGAGGTCTGGCGTACCTGCCAGCCCAGGCCGACAGTCACCGCCGTGAGGTTCGGAGCGACCTTGCTGAGCGACACATTGCCGCCCTTGGACAGCGACACCGATGCCATACGCGGAGCTTAACGCCTCTGTCACCTCCGCAGTGGCGCAAGGGCCATGATCCGGCAGCCGGGGACGTCGGCCCCGCGACGCCCCTCACCCGGCCGGGGCGGGACACTCCCGCACGTCCAGGGAACCTGTGGAGTCGGCATGCAAACCGTTGAGGTTGGTGACCGTGACGGTGAAGGACAACGGACCAGCGGTGGTCGATGGCCCGACCGGCCCGGACCAGGCGGACTGCTGCCCGGTCGCGCTGTCAAGATCGAGGGAGGTGGCCGTCGTCCGGCCATCCGGCAGCCGGGCCACCAGCCGTACACCGAAAACACCGGTCGAGTCGGTCGCCCGCACCGACACCGTCGACCGGGCCGGGCTGGACGCGGACGCGCATCCCAGCGGGTAGACGATCGAGGGGACCGCGGCGACCGAGTCGATGGCGGGCGGACCGGACACGGCCGCGGTCACCCGAATCGCCCCGCGGCTGTCGGCCGCTGCCCCACCGCCGCGGGCGGCGACCGCGACCGAGATATCCACCGTGCCAACCGGCGCGGCGGCACGGTCGAGGGAAAAAACGATTGTCGCGCGGCCACCCGCGACGACCGCGCCGGCCGAAGGGGCGATGGTCAGCCAGGCCGGGGCTGCCGCGAACCGGTAGTCGACGGCGGTAGTACCGATGTTGCGCAGTTCCACCGTGGCCGAGGAGTTCACCGAGCCGAAGCCGACCGTGCCGGGCGCGAACACCAGGCCCGCGACCGAGGCCGCGGTTGCCGTGGGAGAGATGATCCGGGCGCTGCCGTCGGCGGCGACCATCGGCAGCGGCATTGTCGCTCGTCCGGTGGGGCTGGGAGCGCCGCCGACGGCGGCCTCGTTCCCGCTGCCACGGCCCGTGTCGACGGGGGTGGGCGGCGTGGTCACGCCCCCGGCGACGGCGCCGGGGGCCCCGGTCACCGCGACGGCCGCGGGCTCATGCGGTGAGACCGCCTGCGCCCCGACCGGCCGGAAGCGCAGCCACGCACCCATCCCCACGACGATCAGCAACGCCGTGGCCGCGGCGACGATGCGCCCCCAACGGACAGGAAGGATCCGGCCCGATCTCCCCCAGGGTGATCGATGCCGTCCCCCCGTGCCACCGTCACGATCCGCGAACCGCGTCATCGAACTGAGCGTAGGTCGACGAAGGTTGCCTGCACAGGGGATCCGCCCGTCCGCGCGCCAAAGAAACGGTCCCAGTCCTCACCGGGCGCAGATCAACGGACCACCCTCGCACCGACGCAATCAGGTACGCAGCGAAATCACAACGAGCCTTCGGCGCCCGCCAGCCTCACCGAGGCGCATGCACCACGCTCACCCAACACCCTCACCGCTCACCCAACATCCCCACTGCTTACCCAGCATGTTTTACCCAGCATGCTTACCCACTGTCCACCAGCGAGCGGCCGACCGGCGACGCCGCTGACGGCGGTCAGGCGGCCCGCCAGCCGCGGCAAAATTCGATCATGATGCATCTGGGCCGTGGAAATGACAACGTCGTAAACGCGTAGTCGCATGCGCGTGCCGTGAACGCGTAATCGCCTGTCGAAAGGAGCGGCCATGGCCGGAGCCCCGTTCACGATGGAGGTCGAGCTCGGCAAAATCCGCGAGTTCGCCCGCGCCACCAAGTCGTCCAACCCTGGCTATCTGACGGCCGACGTGCCGGTGTCGCCGGCGACCTTTCTGGCCACGGCCGCCTTCTGGACGGGACCCGAGAACGCCCCACCCATGGAGGAGATCGGCGATCCGGCCCGCATCCTGCACGGTGAACAGGAGTTTGTCTTCCACGGTGAGCCGCCGCGGGCCGGTACCCGCCTCGTCGGCCAGACCCGCATCGCCAACAGCTACGACAAGCGGGGCAAGCGCGGGGGAAGCATGCGGCTCGTCGAACTCGTCACCGAGTTCCGCACGCCCGAGGGCCGGCTCGTGGCCGAGTCGAAGACCACTGTCATCGTCACCAGCCAGGCACCGGCGGAAGGGCCCACGGCATCATGACGAACGCTACGACCATCAGGACCAATCCCACGACCTGGGATGAGCTCCAGCTCGGGGTGACCGCGGCACCCTTCACCGACGCGCCGCTCACCCGTACGGACTTTGTCCGCTACCAGGGCGCGTCCGGGGATATGAACCCGATCCATCACGACGAACAGTTCGCGCGGGCCGCGGGCTTCCCGACCGTTTTCGCGGTCGGGATGCTGCCGGCCGGCATCCTCGCGACCTATGCCACCGACTGGCTGGGCGCGGCGAACATCCGCCGGTTCCAGGTGCGGTTCGGGGAACAGGCATGGCCGGACGACGTCCTGACATACACCGGCCGCATAGCTGGCCGGCGCGAGGAGAACGGCCGGCGTCTGGTCGACGTCGAGCTCACCGCGACCCGCCAGACCGGCGGTGTCCATCTCAGGGGCTCGGCGACCTTCATCGTCACGTAGGCATCTCCCACCGGCAGGCTGGTCGAGCTGGCGGGAAGGCGTCCCAGCGCTTCAATCGTCCAGCCGACTCAACGGT
>NZ_CAKJTO010000191.1:0-4663 GCF_917627405.1 Protofrankia sp. Cj5 | reverse complement strand
GTGTCGAGACTCTTGTCCAGCAGCTGACCCTCAAGTTCGGCCCGCTTCCCGAGGCGCTGCTCACCACCGTGCGTAACGCCTCCGCTGATCAGCTGCGGACCTGGACCGTCCGCGTTCTGAGCGCTGACACCCTCGACCAGCTCTTCGGTTGACCGGCGGCACGCCTCGTGGCCTGCTCCCTCGAGCGTCGCACGTCGCGAGTCGGCCATCGAGGTCGCTCGCGCGACCGTGAGAGTCTGACATGGTGTCGCAGCGAGTCCGTACGTCACACGGTGTGACTGCGTGACGTACGTGACCTTCCGCAAGTTCTGCGACACTATTTACCATCCGTGTCTGGATGCGACGCTGGGTCGTCCGTATGCGCTGTACGTCCACGGGAACAATGACACGACCGGCGCGGTGCGGGCCGTCGAGTCAATTGTGACCGGCCCGCGCTGGAAGGGTCTACGTAACCCGGTGGCCGTACTTGGCGCCCCGGATGCCGCTACTCACGTTTCGCCACGTCGACGAAGCTGGAGCTGTGGCGCCGGAGCGCAACGATGATCATCCTGGCTGGGATGGTGCGCGGTGGGCGATGGGCCTGCCGGTGGCGCGCTCTGTCGGGCTGATCCGCTCGAGCTTGGTCCAGCCGCGCCAGCCGCGTTCGTGGAGCCGCTCCATGAGCTGACGGGCGATCGGCACCGAGTGGAGGAAGACCGAGTCGAGGAGCTCCGCGAGCGCGTCGGTCATCTCCTGGTTGTGGCTCTCCCATCCCTCGTCCTCGGCGGCTTCGAGAGAGGCGACGAGCCGGTCGGCCACGGCCGCCACCCGCGGGTCGTCCATCTCCCAGTAGATCATCGCGGCGAAATCGCGGTAGAGTGCGACCGTTGCCGGGTCGTCGAGCTGCTGCTTCTTCAGCTTCACATAGGACGACACGTGCTCCGGGAGCTGGGCGGCTACCAGGATCCAGGCGTCCCGCTCGCCCTCGATCATCAGGTCCGGCAATCCGAGTTCGCGCAGCCGGTCGAGGTATGCCACCGCCTCCGGCGGCAGGGCCAGGCTGTCCCCGGCTGCCAGCTGCGCGATCCGCGCGCGGTGCCGTTGCCGCTCCTTGATCTCCGCGCGTAGGCGCCGGTCGATGTCCGCGACGGCCGCGGTGAACTCCCGCTCGCCCGCGGCCAACAGCTCGCGGACGTGCGCGAGCGGCACACCGGCTTCGGCAAGAGTGCGGATCCTGATGAGTTCGACGACGGCATGGGCGTCGTAGCGCCGGTAGCCGGAATGGTCGCGCTCCGGCTCCGGCAGGAGGCCTTTGGCGTGGTAGTGCCGCACCGCGCGCACGGTGACGCCGGCGTACGACGCCAGCTGACTGATCGTGAGCACCGCACCAGTCTCCTATGTCGCGGGCACGCGGAGGAACAGCCGACGTGACCAGAGGTAGCCGAGCAGCGCGATCAGGATGCACCAGCCGATCGCGAGCCACCGGTCGGAGCCTGTCGGAGCGCCCGTGACGAGGGCGCGGAGGGTATTGATCATCGGGGTGAACGGCTGGTGCTCCGCAAACTGGCGCAGCCCGGCCGGCATCGCGTCGGTCGGTACGAAGCCGCTGCTGACGAACGGCAGGATCATCAGGAACAGCGGAGTGTTGCTGGCCGTCTCGACGCTGTCCGCGGCCAGGCCCATGCCGACGGTCAGCCAGGTGAGCGCGAATGCGATGAGAATCAACAGCCCGATCGCGGCGAGCCAGCCGAGCGGACCGGCGTCGGAGCGGAACCCGAGGAGGAAGGCGAACGCCGTCACGATCACCACGGCGCATCCGGTCCTGATGACAGCACCCAGCACGTGACCAGTGAGCACCGACAGCCGGGCGATGTTCATCGTACGGAACCGGGCGATGATCCCGGTGGTCATGTCGGTCGCGGTCGAGATCGCGGTGCCGAGCGCGATGCTGGCGATGGTCATGAACAGGATGCCCGGCATGATGAATGCGAGGTAGCCGCCGCGGTTTCCGCCGCCCTCGTGGCCCGGCAGGCAGGCCCCCAGGGTCCCGCCGAACACGTACACGAACAGCAGCAGGAACAGGATCGGTTGCGCGACCAGCATGATCGACAGCGAAGGGTAGCGGCGGATGTGGCGCAGGTTGCGCCGCAGCATCGTCATCGAGTCACGGACGGTGTAGGTGCCGCTCATGCGGGGATCTCCTCGGCCGCGGACGCCTCGGCCGCGTGGCCGGTGAGCGCGAGGAACACGTCGTCGAGGTCGGCCGAGGTGACCGTCAGGCCGGCGACGCGATCGTCGTCGAGGGTATCGAGCAGGCGGCGCAGCCCGGCGATGCTGCCGTCGCCCGGCAGCCGCAGGGTGAGCGCCTCGGTGTCGGTGCTGGCCTGCGGGTTCACCGACACCGCGGCGGCCAGCCCCTCGGTGTCGGTGAACCGCACCGACACGCATCCGCCGGGCACCCGCCGTTTCAGTTCCGCGGCCGTGCCCTCGGCGACCAGGCGACCGTTGTCGAGGACGCCGATCCGGTCGGCCAGCTGGTCGGCCTCCTCGAGGTACTGCGTCGTCAGCAGCACCGTCACGCCGTCGGCGACCTGCTCGCGCACGATCGCCCACAGGTTGCGACGGCTGCGCGGGTCGAGACCGGCCGTCGGCTCGTCAAGGAAGATTATTTGAGGCCGGGCGATGAGTGTCATCGCCAGATCCAGCCGTCGTTTCATGCCGCCCGAGTAGGTCTGTGCCCGCCGGTCAGCCGCGTCAGCAAGGTCGAAACGCGTCAGCATCATGGTCACGGCAGCCGTCGCGGCCGCTCGGTCCAGATGCGTCAGGTCGGCCATCAGCCGCAGGTTCTCGCGGCCGGTGAGCAGCGTGTCGATCGCCGAGAACTGCCCGGTGGCACCGATCACGGCACGCACTCCAGCGGGCTCGCGCCGTACGTCGAAGCCGGCGACGCGGATCTCGCCGTCACCGGGGGCCAGCAAGGTGGAGAGGATGTTGACGATGGTCGTCTTGCCGGCGCCGTTGGGCCCGAGGAGCGCGTAGACGGTGCCTTGCGGGACGGTCAGCTCGACGCCGTCCAGCACGGCGTGCTCGCCGTAGGACTTGGTGAGTCCGGCGACCTCGATCGCGGGGTTGGTAGCGGTCATATCGCCATGCTGGAAGCCTGACGTAGGGTCAAGGTCAAGCCGGTTGCCTCAGAAAACCCTTCTGGACAGCTTGACGAGATCCACCGTCGCCCTTCCTCGTGCCGCTCCGGGTTGCGCCGGGTGGGGCGCTGGTTATCCGTTCGGCCCGCCGCGAGCGTCACACCGCGGATACAAGCCGCCGTCAGTCCGCGATCGTGAGGATCTCTGAAAGCGGCCGGCGCGGGGCTGGTTCGCCCAGGACACCGCCGGGCAGCGGCGGGCCGAGTCGAATGACCATCTGCACGGTGCCGGTGCTGCGCAGAATCTCGCGCAGCGTGACGCGGATCGCGTCGATGTCCTGCGCGTGCCCGATCGGGCACGCGGGCACGCCGAGGGCGGTGGCCGTCAGCAGCACTCGGGCGAGCGCCTGGCCCGCCGTCATCCGATCGATAGGACGGTCGGCGGCGGTGCCGAGCACCGCGACGGCGTTCTGGCCGTTCCGCCTGTCGCCCGCAAGCGGCGTCGGGCCTGTCGCGAGATGATCGTCGTCACCGGTGTCGTCCAGCGTGGCCAGCCAGGCACCTTCGAGCCCGGCGGCATCCTGGAGCGCTGCCACCGCCCCGGTCATGTCGGTTGTGGGCTCGATCGGCCCGCGGCCCGCGTGTCCCGCGTGTCCCAGGTAGGCCGCGGCGCCAAGCGACCGCTCCCAGCAGTCAGCCGGCTTGGCCGCGTTGACGCGGATGGTCGCGAGCGGCTCCTTGCCGGCGAGATCTCGGTGGAGGCCGCCATAGCCGGGCCCGCCCGGCAGAACGACGACATCCGGGACGAACCCGCGCAGGCGCAGCGCGATCCGGGCGTAATACAGTGCGGCGCCACAGCTGATCAGCAGTTGCCGGCCGTCGGGGTCGACGGCACCCAGGAGCCGCGAGGGATCCGCGAACAGATCCAGGCGCCTGTCCCCGACCAGCCAGTGCCAAGGCTGCGTGTCATGGATCGATGGCGCGTACGAGGCCGCTGTGACAACTGCTTCGATCTCTTCGCGAAAAGATGTCAGGGCGGTCGCTCGCATGGTCTTCACCCGTTCCCCTCGTTGCCTGATCCCGTCACGCTGTCGCCTTGCTTGTTCCCCGTCCGTCTCCGTTTCCTCCTGATCCTTCGCCGGCGGCCGGGGCACGGTCCTCGTGCGGTCCGGCCCTCGGGGGCGTCAGCGCCGGAGGCCGCGGGTAGGCCGGTGGACGTGTCGCGGACGTCCTGGGTTGGCCAGATCTTCATCCGCTGCCTATGCGTAGCCGTCTGAGCACGGAAAGAAATTTTTACAAACTGCTTGCGATCATGAAATTTCATCGTTCCGTCGTGTATGTTTTCTCTTGCCGGCGGAAAGCCGGGAGACACCGCGGCCAAAACGCCGCAGTGGCCCCCATCCACGGTCCGGGCACCTTAACAGGGATGCTCGGGGTGCTTCGCCAGGCAACTGCCGACCAACTCGGCGCTGTTTGACTCGGCGATACTCCATCGGTAGGTTGCAACAACCGCTCCGGGTGGGCGCTGAAAAGGCGTAGCCC
>NZ_CAKJTO010000190.1:0-4769 GCF_917627405.1 Protofrankia sp. Cj5 | reverse complement strand
GGCGCAGCCCGCGGCGGGAGGCGGTCGGCGGTTCGGCCGGCGCGGTGGCCTGATCGCCGCGGGCGCCATACTCGCGGTCGTACTGGGTACCAGTGCCGCTGTCATGGCCGCAGCTGGTGGGGGGAACAGCGGCAGCCAGACCGTGGACGCCGCCAGTCCCGGCGGGCTTCCCAGCTACGGGCCGGGCCGTGGCCGCTTTCCCGGCGGTGGTGGGTTCGGCGAAGGCGGGATGCCAGGTGACAGGTTCCTGGGCGGGGATCGGTTCCAGGATGGCGACGGCCCGGCGATCGATCTGGAGAAGTTCCAGGCGTGTCTGAAGGACAAGGGCATCATCCTCGACGGCGGCAACGGGCAGCCCCGTCCGGACATGAGGGATTCGAAGGTCCGTGCGGCCTTCCGCCAGTGCATGGTGGACGCCGGGGGAGCAGCCGCGCCAGCCGGCGCTCCCGGTGACGACCAGCCCGGCGACATGGGCGGTCCGGCTGGCGCTGCTTCGGGCACGAGTCCGGCCAAGCCCACGACCTTTGTCGCGTCGGCGGCGACACTCACGTGAGGAAGGCGCCACCGCCGTCGTTACCGCCGCCAGCAGGTGAGCGGATCAGCAGGTGAGCGGATCAGTGGATCAGCGGCAAGGGGAGCACACGATGAGCACGAATGCCGGTGACCTCGACTGGGGGTCGGTCAGACCCGACGTCGACATCCCGGCACGGCGTCGGGAGCCATCACCTGAGGCTCTGGGCGGTAACGTTCACGCGGCGCCGAGCGCCCCCCCGATCCGGCTGCCCCGGCTGTTGCGGGGGCGCGCCGCGGACCCGTGGTGGATACGTCCGGCCCTGCTTGTTCTGCTGGCCGCCACCGCCGCAATCTACCTGTGGGGGCTCGGCGCGTCTGGTAACGCCAACAGCTTCTACGCCGCCGCGGTCCAGGCCGGTACACGGAGCTGGAAGGCGATGTTCTTCGGCTCGTTCGACTCGTCGAACTTCATCACTGTGGACAAACCACCAGCGTCACTGTGGGTGATGGCTTTGTCCGGAAGGATTTTCGGCTTCAGCGGCTGGAGCATGCTTCTACCGGACGCGCTGGAGGGCGTGGCATCCGTGGGCATCCTCTATCTCACGATCCGCCGCTGGATCGGTCCTCGCGCGGGTCTCGTTGCCGGTGCCGTGCTGGCCCTGACGCCGGTGGCCGTCCTGATGTTCCGATTCAACAACCCGGATGCGCTGCTCACGCTGCTGCTTGTTGTAGCGGCCTACTGCGTGGTGCGTGCGACCGAGACCGGGAGCTACCGCTGGATCGCGCTGACCGGTACCGCGGTCGGCTTCGCTTTCCTGACGAAGATGATGCAGGCGTTCCTGCCGGTGCCGGCGTTCGGGCTTGTCTACCTGGTGGCCGCCCCGACCTCGATCGGCCGGCGGCTGGTGGGGCTCCTGGTCGGCGTCGGCGGTGTGCTTGTCTCGACGGGTTGGTTCGTGGCGGCCGTGGAACTGTGGCCGAAAGGTTCCCGGCCCTACATCGGCGGTTCGACCAACAACAGCTTTCTTGAGCTGACCTTCGGCTACAACGGTCTTGGACGGATCTTCGGCAATGGGGGCGGGGGCGCTCGGGGCGGGGGTGGTGGGCAGCTGCCGGTCGGTATCGCCCAGTACCTGCGGGGGATGCCCGGCGGCGCTGGTGCCGGCGGTGCTGGCCGTGGCGGTCCCGGGGGGATGTTCGGTGGCCCGACCGGCTGGAACCGGATGTTCGACAGCCAGTTCGGTACCCAGATCTCGTGGCTGCTGCCGGCTGCGCTGATCGTCCTGGTGGGCGGGCTGTGGGTCACCCGCCGGGCGGCCCGCACGGACCGCATCCGTGCCGGTCTTCTGTTGTGGGGCGGGTGGACGCTCGTCACCGGCATCGTATTCAGCTATATGAGCGGAATCATCCACCCGTACTACACGATCGCGCTGGCGCCGGGGATCGCCGGCCTTGTCGTTTTCGGCGGTACCGCGCTGTGGCGTGCGCGGGCCTCCCGGGTTTCCCGGACGCTGATGGCGGCGGCTGTCGCGGCCACCGGCGCGTGGTCGTTCATTTTGCTCGACCGCAGCCCTGAGTGGTACCCCGCGCTGCGGTTCGTCGTTGTTGCCGCCGCGGTTCTCGGCGCGCTCGCGTTGCTGGTCGGCCGGCGGCTGTTCGCCGCCGCCGGGGCGGGTGCGGCCGTGGCAGTGGTGATCGCGCTGGGCGCGCCATCGGCTGCCTACGCCCTCGACACCGCCGCAACGCCCCACATGGGCGCGATTCCAACCGCGGGGCCGGCCACTGCCGGCGGTGGTGGGTTTCCCGGTGGTGGCTTTGCCGGTGGTGGTTTTCCCGGTGCGGTGGGCGGCCGGTTCCCCAGCGGGGGCTTTCCTGGCCTCGGGGCCGGTGGCGGCGGTCGTGGTGGACCCGGGGTCGATCAGACTGCCAACGCAGAGCTCGTCCAGCTGCTCAGGAACGGCCAGCGAGGCTACCGCTGGGCCGCGGCGGCGTCGGGATCCCAGATGGCCGGCTCGCTCGAGCTCGCCAGCGGTACCGCGATCATGTCGATGGGCGGGTTCAGCGGCGGTGACCCGGCACCGACGCTCGCCGAGTTCAAGCGGTATGTCGCTCATCACAACATCCATTACTACATCGCGGGTGGTGGTTTCGGTGGTTTCGGTGGCCGCGAAAACAACGAGATCACCTCCTGGGTGGACAGCGCCTTCACCGCCAGGACTGTTGGTGGGCAGACGGTCTATGACCTGGCACAGCCGAGAGCCTGACCTGATCCGGCTGCCTTCCGGCACACCTCCACGTTCGAGAGCATGCCGCCTGTTGGGGACTCTGCCACCGCAAGAGGCCTGGGATGAGTGACGATGGGGCTGTGAGCGGGCTGGCTGTGAGCGGGCTGGCTGTGAGCGGGTCAGCCATAGGCGGTTGAAGTGGGGGGTTATGAGCGGGCGGGCAGCAGCAGGGCGGTGGGCATGACGCGGCCAGGCCGAGCGGGGAAGGGGGCTACGGCGGAGCCACTGGAGCCGCTGCATGCGGACGACCCGCTATCGGTCGGCAGGTACATGCTGGACAGCCGTCTCGCCGTCGGCGGCATGGGCACGGTCTATCTCGGCCGGGACACGCTGGGCCGACAGGTCGCGGTCAAGGTGATCCGGCCGGACCTCGCCGCCGATCGCGACTTCCGGGAGCGGTTCCGACACGAGGTCGCCGCGGCCCGACGGGTCTCGCCGTTCTGTACGGCCTCGGTGCTCGACGCCGACCCGGACGCCTACCCGCCGTATCTCGTCACCGAGTACATCGATGGCAGGCGGCTGGACTGGGTGGTGACGGAGGACGGTCCGCTGCCCGCCTCGACCCTGACCGGTACCGCGATCGGGGTGGCGACGGCACTGACGGCCATCCATCGCGCGGGGATCGTCCACCGTGACCTCAAGCCCGCCAATGTGATCATGTCGTTGTCCGGGCCGAGGGTCATCGACTTTGGGATAGCCAAGCTCGCCGCTACCACCCGTCATGCTCTCGATCGTGGACTGATCTTCGGGACCTACGGCTGGATGGCGCCCGAACAAATCCTCGACGATCCGGTCGGCCCGGCCGCGGACATCTTCACCTGGGGGCTTCTGGTCGGCTACGCGGGAACGGGCCGACACCCGTTCGCGGAACCGGGAGCCTTCGGGCCGGCCGCTGACGCCAGCCTGGGGCAGCGGATCGTGGAGGAGGCACCGGACCTGACCGGTCTCGCCCGACCGCTACGGGGGCTGGTCGAGACCGCGTTGACCAAAGATCCCAGGGCTCGGCCAGCCGCACGTGATCTGCTCATGCGTCTGGTCGAGGGCAACGCGGACGTCAGCGCCGCCACGCCGATCGATCAGATACTCGGGCGGACACAGCGGATGGCCGCTGTCGCGCCACCGACCCGCCGCGGTTCGCCGACGTTCGCGACCGGCCAGCTATCGGGACAACCAGCGCGGTTCGGGCAGCCAGCGCGGTTCGCCGAGCCCGCCGACGAGGCACCGCCCCCCTGGTATCCGCCGGCCGCGCCGTCGCGGCCACGCCGTCGCTGGTGGCTGCTGGCCCTGGCCGCCGTGCTCCTGCTGCTGCTCGGTTGGGTGGCCCTGCGAGGCCTCGGCGGTAACGACACAGGCGCATCGCCCGCCGTTGCCAGCTCCGCGCCCGCGGCTTCGGCCGCCCCGTCCCCTTCTCCCGTCCCGTCCGGGGCAGCCGGGGCCGGTGTCCCGGTCCACGATGGGCAGCTTGAGTTCACCGTGACACATGTGCAGTGCGGCCTCGATCAATTGAAGATCGGATTGATCACCAGGCATCCGGACGGCCAGTACTGCCTGGTCGCCCTCACCGCGCACAACATCGGCGGTTCGACCCGGAATCTGTCGGTGGCCCCGCAGCGGCTTGTCGACAGCGCTGGCTCAGACCACGATTCCAGCCAGCTCCTGTCGCGGATGGTTTTTTCAGAAGATATCTGGGGGAACATCTCCGCGGGCGAGACGGCGAGCGGCACCCTCGTCTTCGACATCCCCCAGGACGTCACCGCTGATCATCTGGAGTTGCACGACGGCCCGTTCAGCGGCGGGGTCACCGTCCCACTCCGATAAGAGCGTCCCTATTGCCGGTCGCTCTAAACGGCTGGTCAGGCCGCGAAGACGACGGTTCGGCCGCCGTTGAGCAGGATGCGGTGCTCGGCGTGCCAGCGCACGGCTCGGGCGAGTACCTGCGCTTCGATGTCGCGGCCTACGGCGGCGAGCCGA
>NZ_CAKJTO010000189.1:0-4841 GCF_917627405.1 Protofrankia sp. Cj5 | reverse complement strand
GGCGAGGACCGCGGCCGCGGCCGCGGCCGCGGCTCGCGCCGCGGGTCCTGACCCGGGTGTGCTCGACACACCGTCGCAGACGACGGCGATCAGGGTGGAGCCGACCATGGCGATACCCATGGCGTCCTCGTTGGTGGTATGTCGGACTCCCCGGTCACAGACGCCGGCAATAAGGCCAAGGTCGATCTCTCGGTGATCTGCGTCACCTGTCTCCGGCGGCATCTCGACCCGCGGCGGCATGCCGCATGTTTCGCAGCGGTGGTCATCCGAGTACGCCGGGTTCGTGCACACCGGGCAAGGCCCCCGTTCTGGTCGGTTCCGTACCTCTTCGTCCCCGGCGTACGGATGATCAAATTCTGTGGTCATGTCACACGGCTTGTCGGTGAACCGCTGATCGGTGGGAATCGTGCCGGGGTCTGGTCGATCATTCCGATCAGGATCCCTTCGGCGGCGGACATCTTGGCGGCCCTGCATGGCTTAGCGCGTCCGGCAACAGAGGGCGCGGCGTCACGGGGTGGGGGATCGGCGTCGGCGATGCGGTGTCTGTGCGTGGTCGACATGCGGCTGGCTCGACACCGGCAGTGTAATCATGGCGGAATCGACGGCGCTCTTTGATCGTATGGATGATGTCGAAGGTGTGTTCGCCGTCACGGTTTGACCATAGTGCGGCTGTTGACGGCGATGAGGTGTTAAGCAGTATGAGCTGTTGTCAGCTTGCGGACAAGCCAACACGCGCCAGACTTTCTGATCATGCAGCTTCCCGTACGGCCGGTGGCCCAAGCGAGCTGGGAAACCGTATACCGTGTGACGATGTTCTCTGACGCGTCCGGGATACGCGCTGGTGGAGTTCGCTGATGGCTGGCCAGCAACGGCGTGGCGGCGGTGGGGTGGCGCGTGGCGGCCAGGGCGGTCGAGCGGCCAAGGCGGGGTCGCATCGCAAGGGCGCGTCGGCTGGTAGCGGTGGCCAGCGCAGGAAGAGCTTGGAGGGCCGTGGCGCCACTCCGCCAGCTGAGCTGCGGCCAGGCCACCCAGCTCAGCGCAGAGCCGCTGTGATCGCGGCGGCTGAGGCGCGACGCCCGGTGGGTTCGCGGGCCACCGACGGCACTGGGCGAGCCGGCAGCGTCTCCAACGCCCGGGTGGGTACGGACAGAGCCGGTGATGACAGGGCTCGGGACGAGGGCGGCCGGGCGGCGCGCGGTCCGCGTCCACTCGCTGGGACAGGCCAGGGCCGAGGTGGGAAAAAAGGCGGGAAAACCGGTGGTGAACGGGTGCCGCGGTCCGGCGGTCGTGCTGGCGGGCCCGTCCGCGGCGGACCGGATCGGGCTGGTTCGTCCCGCTCCGGCCGAGCGGAGCGCGATGGTCGCGGTGACCTCGACGAACTGGTAGTCGGCCGTAACGCGGTGGTGGAGGCGCTACGAGCCGGTGTTCCGGGGTCAACCCTGTTCGTTGCCGGTGGCACAGAGTATGACGAACGTCTTGACGAGGCCCGCCGGCTCGCGCCTCCTGCCGGTGTGGCTGTCGCGGATGTCGCCCGCGCCGAGCTGGACCGGATGTGCGGTTCCGCGCCGCATCAGGGGCTGGCACTGTCGGTGCCGCCGTTCCGGTATGCCCACCCCGATGACCTCCTGGCCCGTGCGCAGGCCGCGCCACCGGGATTGTTGGTGGCGTTGGACGGAGTGACCGATCCGCGTAATCTCGGTGCTGTGATCAGATCGGCGGCGGCGTTCGGCGCGCACGGCGTGGTCGTGCCCGAGCGACGGGCGGCCGGCGTGACCGCGGCGGCGTGGAAGACATCGGCGGGCGCCGCCGCCCGGTTGCCGGTGGCGCGGGCGACGAACCTGTCTCGGGCGTTGGCTGCCTGGGCGGATGCCGGCGTTTTTGTCGTTGGATTGGCCGCGGACGGCGAGGTTGCTCTCGACGAGCTGGAGATGGCCGGTGATCCGCTGGCGCTGGTCGTCGGCTCAGAGGGACGTGGCTTGTCACGGCTGGTCGGGGAGCGTTGCGATCTGACCGTGCGGATCCCGATGGTCGGTAACGTCGAGTCGCTCAACGCCGGGGTCGCCGCTGGCGTGATGTTGGCGGAGATCGCCCGCCGCCGCCGGGTGGACGGACAGCGATAGCCGGGCTCCGGCCGCTAACGGAGTTGTTCGGACCACCGCGGCGTGGCTGTGGCCACGGACCGTCCGGTTTCGTCGTCGAGAATGGCGACGGACCGTTCGAGGAGAGACCGGAACTCCTCCAGCTCTCCCGGGGAGAACACGTCGGTGAGGCGCTGCTCGACCGCGAGGGCCAGCGCGTCGGCCTGCCGCAGCAACGCTAGGCCGGTTGGTGTCAGCCGGCTCTGGAAAACCTTCGCATGGACATCCGACTGCTCACGGACAATCAGTCCCTTGGCTTCGAGGGTGAGCAGCAGGCTGGCCATCGACTGGGGCGTGACCATGCACCTTCGGGCGAGCTGGGCGCCGGAGAGACCGGGTGACTCGGCAAGGGTGAACAGCGCGGTGTACTGCGGGACGGAAAGCCCGACATCACGCAGTGCCCGGGTCTTCTCACGGATGAGTGCCTGCTCCGCCCTCTTGATCGAATGTCCGAGGCGGGCCACGGCGGAGGGAAGCGGCTCTTCCCACACCATTCTGAGCTCCCCTCCTTACCTTTGCCGCACTTCTCGTATGCCGCCTGGCGGGTACGGAAGGTTTTGTTCGATGACTCTGGGTGGTTAATTTCTCCCGCGTCGCGCGGAAACGTCTGGCCGCGTCACTCCTGGCTGGTTGGCAGCCTGTCGACTTTATTGCGACCGGGGGATTCCCGGCCGGCCCTGTCAGCGGCACCCGTTTCCGTGGTTGCTGCGTGGATGCGGTGATGTGTCATACCGGTTTCCCTTGGGGTCGGCAACAGGGGGCCCGGCGTCGCGGGGCTGGGACAGGCATGCCCCTCGCGTCATCGCTCCCTGTCCCTCGCTGCCCATCCATCGCCGCGGGATGCCCGGGTACTCCGGCTCGTCGGTCGTCCCCAACACCGCCGGTGGCTCCCTGTGCCGCCTCGCGATGCATGTACCCCATTCTCGCTCCTTGATCCATTCCCCTATTGTCGGGCACTCTTATATGGCGCGTCATTGGCGGCCGCGTCGGCCCGTGTTCGTGATGCTCCGCCAAGGCGCACGAGAACCTAATCTATAGCGAATATCGGTGTGGGTGGATTCACATGGCGTGGGCGGTCTCACAAGAAGTCCGTGGAGACGAGTAGTGGCTCTCTTCCGCCGGTTAGCATAGTTTTTTACGCTTCAGTGAGGAGGCGGCCACATGGGTATGAGTACACCCCGAGCGGGGTACGGACCGAGCTTCAACAAGTTCGCCGAGATGGTAGCCGATGACTTGCGCGGAAGAGTGGCACGCGGTGAGGTCCGACCTGGCGACCACCTTCCACCGGAGACCGAGCTGATGGATATTTATGGTGTCGCAAGGCCGACAATGCGCGAGGCGCTACGCATCCTTGAGTCAGAATCTCTGATCGTCCTTCGCCGTGGCTCCCACCTCGGGCCGCTCGTCCAGGAGCCGGACGGGCAGGTCCTGGCCCGGCAAGCCGGACTGCGGCTCCAGATGCGGGGAACGCCCGTCCGGGATCTGGCCGAGGCGCGGGCCGTCATGGATTCGGGCATTGTGGCGCTGGCCGCAAAACGCCGTACCCCGGCGGATCTGCGAGAAATGCGGGCATGTCTGGCGGCTGCCGACGCCGCGCGTAATGCGGCTGATTTCTCCCGGCGTGCCACGGATTTTCGGGTGCTGGTCGTCCGATCCTGTCACAATCAGACTCTGACGTTGCTGGCCGAGCTTGTCGCGTCGCTGCTCCGACATCAGTACGATGTTGTTCTCCGCAAGGTCCCGGAGCACGACGGACGCCGTTTCATCGAGCAGTCGCTGGCGCGTTACGCGCGGCTGACCGATCTGATCGAAAATTGTGACGTGGCAGGCGCGGTCGAGTTCTGGGACGCTCACGGAGCGATTGATGGAGAATTCGGGATGACCGGCCTGGGCACAGCCCCCATGCTGGTCTACTCCTGACCGGTGGCTCGGCCGCGGGGCTGCCGGCCGGGATGGCCGGTCCTGACGGGCCGGTCCTGACGGGCCGGTGCGGGATGCGGGCATCAGCTGGGATCGGATCCGTCCGTCCGCCTCGGGGCCGTCGGCTTCGGTCCCTCAGCCGCTCCCCCCAGCCGTCGATCCCGCTCAGCGAGATCGACGGCTGATGCCCTACGCTAGGGAGGTTCCTCGGCTGGCCGGCGTGGCGCAACTGGCAGCGCACTCGACTTGTAATCGAGCGGTTAGGGGTTCGAATCCCCTCGCCGGCTCCGCTCTGACCAGGGCGTAAGCCTGCCCTGAGGTCCTCGTGGGTTGCCGATCAGGCTCTGAGGGGAACAGAAAGGGAACAAAACGCCGGTGGCATGACGGGAGAACAAGATGATCATTGCGGTCGGTTGCTACTGTGGGTAGCTGTCGCCGGTGGGAGCGGCTGGTTGCCGGCTTCCTGTGACCGACGTGGAACCATCCGCACGGCGTTTTCCACTGCCATACGGGTGAGGTCGGGCAGTACGGAGGTGTAGGTGTCGGCGGTGATGGTGATCGAGGAGTGCCCGAGGAGCTCTTGGACGATTTTGAGGTCGGTGCCGCCGGCGAGGGCGAGGGTGGCGGCTCCGTGTCGGAGGTCGTGGAGCCGGATGGGTGGGAGCTGCGCCGCGAAGGCAAGTCGCTGGAAGCGGTAGCTCAGGAACGAGGGATGGATGTCGCTGCCGTCTTCACGGGTGAAGACGCGGACCGAGTCCGTCCATGCTGGGTCCCAGCCGTCGC
>NZ_CAKJTO010000188.1:0-4916 GCF_917627405.1 Protofrankia sp. Cj5 | reverse complement strand
CGCTCCCTTAGATTGGATCTTACTTCGTACGGGGCGACGAGGGTCGGGGCCGTCGCGGCCGACCGGCGCGAAGATCAGCCCGGCGACCGCCGCCAGCAGGTCCTCGGCGTACTCATCGCGGGCGGTGAGGCCCGGGTTGACCGGTGGCTTCGGTGTCGAGGACCTGCTCGGCGGTTGTCCGGCCGCGCGAGCGGGTGGCGGCTTCCGGGAGTGCGATTTCCTCCATGGTGGGCAGCGGGGATACCACACCAACACGTGGAACTCATACCAGCAGCAACCAGATCAACGAACATACGGCGATGCAAGCAATTCCCGACCTGCGCGGTGGAGGGCGGAATCAAGCGGTCAAGGCGACGCATGCCTTTCCAGTAGATCGTTGAACACTTCTATCGGCTTGCGCCAGCCCAACGTCTCACGAGGCCTTCCATTCAGCTCTGTGGCCACTCTATCGAGATCCTCCTGGGAATGCAAGGACAGATCCGTGCCCTTCGGGAAATACTGCCGAAGAAGGCCGTTGGTGTTCTCGTTCGAACCCCACTGCCACGGCGAATGCGGATCGCAAAAATAGACTGGCATGCCGGTTCTCACGGTAAAATCGGCGTGCCGGGCCATCTCCTTGCCCTGGTCCCAGGTCACGCTGTTCCGGAAGAACTCAGGCAGGGTTTCCATCTTCTTCGCGAGCAGGTAGGCGACGCGTTCGGCGTTACGGTCGTAGGGAATCCGCACCAGCATGACGAACCGCGTGGTACGATCTACCAGCGTCGCGATCTGGGACTTGTTTCCCTTCCCGATTATCAAGTCCCCTTCCCAGAACCCGGGCACGGCGCGGTCATCGGCTTCCTGCGGCCGTTCGCTGATGTTGACCATGTCGACGATCTGGCCTCTGGTCTTGGTCGCGCGGGACCGGTTCACCCGCCGGGTACGGCCCTGGCGCAGGGCGACCTTCAGCTCGGTCCGCAACTCACCCCGGGCCTGGAGGTACAGACACTCGTAGATCGTTTCGTGGGACGCGCGCATATCCTCGTCGTCGGGATGGTCCTCTCGTAGCCTCTTGCTGATCTGCTTGGGTGACCATTTTTCTCGTAGACCGTCGTTCACCGCGTCATGAAGCCGTGGCAACGCTTCGAGTTTTCTTTCCTTCGGACGTGCCAGGTTCTCCTCGCAGCGTCGCTGCGCCTCGACCGCACGATATGCCGGCGCCCCGCCGTTCCGGTTGATCTCCCGGGATATCGTTGAATGGTGCCGGCCGAGCATCTGCCCGATATACCGCGCCGACTTGTGCCGGCTCAGTTCCCGGGAGATGATTTCCCGTTCCTCGATTTTCAACACCTCGCGCAGGGCCATCCACCATCCAGTCTGTCGACGTTGCCGAGATCATCCTATCGGAGCGTCGCTACGACCATTTGACACCGCCGAGGTTCTACCGGGACTCTTCGGATGTCTTATGGGAACATCTCGCACGAATCGGTTACGCTACGGGCGTTGAAATCCCCCGCTGGCGAGGGCGGTGCAGGAACATGGCAGGTGATGAGGCCGGACCGATCCGGCGTCCAAATACGCGGCTGCGGATGCAGCGGGAGGGCCGCGGCTGGTCGCGCCCTGGCCTTGCCCAGCGTCTCCAAGACCTGGCGTGGCAGCGGGACCATCGGAACGTCAGCCCCGACAAGGTCATGGTCGCGAAGTGGGAGTTGGGGTCTCGCGCCGTGTCGCCTTACTACCGGGTGCTGTTGTGCGTCCTGTTTGAGATGTCGGCGGAGGCTCTTGGTCTTTTAGAGCCTGACGAGGAGTCGGCTCGGTGGTCTCCGCAGGAGCGGGCTTCCTCGTCGAGCGTTCTGGGGCGCCGGACATTCGTCAGCCTGGCCGGGGCGGCATCGGTGGCTGCCGCTGCGGCAGTTTCGGCTTCGGGTCCGCAGACGTCGCAGGCGGGTTCGGTATCCGCACGACCTGATCAGGTACGCAATGACCTCCACGAGATAACGACACGACTGAGAAGTTTGGATGGGGCATTAGGCCCTGGCTGCATTCTTGATCAGGCGTTGGCTCACCAGCAACTCACGATCGCGCTGCTGCGCGAGGCGGGCCGGAGCCAGCGGCGCAATATGCTGGCATTGGAAGCAGCCGACATCACCGGTCTCATCGCATGGCTTTCCTTCGACGTCGGCGAGTATGACGCATCCTTTGCTCATTACCGTGCAGCGGCGACTCTTGCCGGCGAAGGGGACGATCCCGGCTTTCTGGCCTGGGTGCTGGGCAGCGAGGCTCTCGTTCTGAACCATCTACAGAATGACCGGCAAGCGCTCGACGTGCTCCAAGCAGCCCATGATGTCGCTAGTCGGACCAGCTCTACTGTGACCAGTTCCTGGCTTGCCGCGATCGCCTGCCATACAAACGCACGGCTAGGTGACGGCCACGAGGCGTGGCGTTCCTATGGCATGGCCGAACGGTTACTCGAAGCATCCGAACGCGACACCTGCACTTCCTGGATGTCATTCTTCCACATGGCACACGTCGTGTCGGCCGGAGGCCGCGCATACCTCGCCTTGGGACAACATCGGCATGCGCTGCGGGAACTGGAGCGCGCCCTGGCTCTCCACCCGCCGCATCTCGTCCGCGAGCGATCCCAATTCCTCTGTCATCTCGGTGAAGCGCACATCGCTGCCAACGAGCTGGACGCCGGATGCTCGTTCCTCGGTGACGCCGTCGAGATAGCGTCGTGGACAAAATCGGCTCGGATAGTACAAAGGGTCCGTTCGATACGCGGATCGATTTCTCCGGCATACCGCGAGGATCGAGAAGTACATAGCCTCGATGAGCGTTTGCGGGCTGCGGCGGTGTAGCGAGAGCCTTCCCGACCGCTGGTCGGCACCGTATCGTCTGCGTTGTGTCGTCGCAGGAGGGGTCGCCGGTGACGGACCAGACACGTAGACGAGATCTGCCGCTCACGGTCCTCCACCTTGGCCGTCGGACTGGCTTGCCTGCCGCGGCAGTAGTGGCTTCCGGCTCGTTGACCCCCTCCGGTCAGCGTGCCGGACCTGGACGGCCCGTGGACGATATCCGGCAAGTCGCTTCCTCGTTGAGGCGCCTCGACGGACAGATCGGCCCTGCTCACGTCGCCCCGGCCGTCCGGCGCCACCTTCAGGCCGTCATCGACCTCGGGGAGCAGGTGGCGCAAGAGGACCGCCGAGAGCTGATTCAGCTTGCGAGCGAGACAGCCGAACTTGCCGGCTGGCTGGCCTACGATGCCGGCATCCCGGATGAGGCGGAACTGCACTACCGACGGGCAATGACCCTCGCCCAGGAGGCCGACGACCCCGCCAGAGCGGCTTGGGCGATGGGCAATCTCGGACGTGCCTTGACCTCGATGGGACGGGCCCGAGAAGCGCTGGACCACCTGGAAGCCGCCCGGCGGCTGGCCGCTGGCGTCCGGGCGCCGCGACTGGCGTCCTGGCTCGCGGCCGCGGCCGGCTGGTGTTACGCAACCCTGGGCGAGCACGCGGCCTGCGGCCAGGCCCTGAGCGCGGCGGAACGCCATCTCGCACAACCAGATGACTCCGGCTACGAATGGCTTGACTTCTACAGCTATTCCCAACTGGACAAGTGGTATGGACGCTGCCAGCTCCTTTTCGGACGGCCGGCTGAGGCCGCCCGATCCTTCCGTACGTCCCTGCGGATGCTGCCAGCGACACTTGTCCGTGAGCGGGCGTCGACGCTCACGGAACTGGCTCACGCCTACACAAAACAGGGAAACGTCGATGCGGCATGCGCCTGCCTCAGCGAGGCTGTCACGATCGCGTTGGACACAGGATCAGGCCGGATCGTGCAACGTGTAACCGAGGTCCGCCGGTTGCTCGATTCCTAGACCTCCTCGTCAGCCGTACGAGAGCTGGACAACGCGCTAGCATCGCGCGGGGCAGCGCAGTAGGCGGACTACGGGCGGCCCCGGCAGACCAGGTACCTCCCTGCCTCGTCGACCGCCGCACCGCCTACAATGCCCCCATGGTCCACGCGCCGTATCGTTCGGCCAAGGCGAGAACGCCAAGCCCACCGCAGATCCCTGCCGTGCTCAACACGGGCACCGAGTTGCAGGATGACGGAATATACGTCGCCACGCTGTTCAACGGCAGCGACTTCGGTGGAGCCTCCTTCCGGTCGATTGAGCTCGAAAAGAGCAGTTTTGCATCCGTGGATATGGGCGGATGTCGCTTCACCTCAGTTTTGATGACCCATGTGAGAATCGAGAAATCGAACCTGTCGAACATCCGAGCCGTGAAGTCGTCCCTCATCTCGGCGGAGATTCGGACGAACAGGATGACGGGCGCGGCATGGACACAGGGAAGACTACGCGATGTCCTGATAGAGGACTGCCGCCTCGATCTGGCGAACTTCAGATCCTGCCGGATGTCGAGCACGCTGTTCCGCAATTGCAACCTGAAGCAGGCCGATTTTCAGGACGCGGACCTTCGGGGAGCTATCTTTGAACACTGCGACCTCGCCGGCGCCCAACTGTCAGGAGCGCAGATGGACGGGGCACGACTGGCGAATTGTAGCCTCGTCGGGGTTCACGGCGTTACGAGCATGAGGGGAGCAGTCGTATCCACCGGAGACCTCGGTGGTCTAGCCTTCTCGCTCGCCAGCGCCCTCGGAATAGAGGTCGCCGAGGAGGTATAGGGAGGTTCCAAGCGAGGTCAAATCAGCGCCTTGTGGTTGTCACCCGCGCCCCGGGAAACTCCGTTGACCGCGTAGGACCACCGCGTGTAGACCCACCCCGGCCCGGCTGGCTCGACCTCCATATCGACAGAGAGTGTATCACCCGCGCGTAAGGCAATAGCGGTCGTAAACGGCGCTACAGTGCGCCCCCAGCACGTTTCGCTGTCGGGCGCACAGGACAGCGAAACGTTGGGGGTGAGGACTGCTGA
>NZ_CAKJTO010000187.1:0-5009 GCF_917627405.1 Protofrankia sp. Cj5 | reverse complement strand
CGGTCATTCCAGCTCTCGTCGGAGAAGGGTCGGTCTTTCTCGACCGGCATGCGCACCGCACGATTCACGACGGCTGCGCCATAGCGCGGGCCCGAGGTGGCACCCTGTACTACTTCGATGCCGAGAATCCCAGCCAGCTGGATGAGCTGCTGCGGGCGTGCCCCACCTACCCAAGACTGGTATGTATCGACGGCGTGAACAGTATGACCGGCAACACACCGCCGTTGACCGAGCTGCTGGCAGTCACCCGGGCGAACGACGCGATCCTCTACATCGATGATGCCCACGGTTTCGGCGTCATCGGTGAGCGCGGCCGAGCCGAGATCAGCCCGTACGGTTTACACGGTAACGCCCTTGTCCGCCATGTCGGGGAAAGCTATGACGGACTCATCCTGGTGGGCGGCTTCTCCAAGGCGTACTCATCCCTGCTGGCCTTCATCGCCTGCCCGACCACGGTGAAGAACTACCTCAAGGTGACTGCCGCGCCGTACCTCTTCTCCGGGCCGTCTCCGGTGGCTTCGCTCGCCACCGTGCTGGCCGGCTTCCGGCTCAACGCGGTGCGGGGCGACACCATCAGGGCCGATCTCCATCGCAAGACCGCCCGTGTTCTCGACGGTCTGGCACAACTCGGGCTGCGGACCTTGAACCGGTCCGGAACACCGATCATCGAAGTACCGATCGGCAGTCCCGAGGACACAGACGCCCTTGGCCTCCATCTGTTCGACCGCGGGATCTACATCACCATGGCACCCTTTCCATTGGTGCCCCGAGCCGATGTCGGAATCCGCATTCAGGTGACCGCGGCCAATACCGACGAAGAGATTACCCAGCTGCTCGCGGTACTCGCCGAGGTTGCCGCGATGTTCCCAGGCCCGCGGCCAGAACAACACGAACAGTCCGAGCATGACGGACCTGCGCCGCGCCGCTGGCCCAGCCAATGGACGAAAACCGTGTAGAGCGCTCCCCTCCGCTGACAGGCCGACGGCTGTACGGCTGTACGGCTGTACAGCCGCGGTTCACGCCGGGCGGCCGGCGGCCCAGTCGGCCTGGCTCGTCACGATGCGTCCGGCCCGGTCCGTCGGCTTGCTCGGGCGAGCTCGGCTAGGCGCCGCACGGACAAGCGGTCGCGAACCAGCTTCACGTCCGTGTCCCGCGCATCATGCAGAACCGCCAGAAACCGTTCTCGCGGGATCTCCACGGCGCCCATGGAGCCAGCGTGCGCGGTCACGAACTGCACATCGACGAGCCGACCGCCGGCCCGCACGAAGCGTGCGTCAAAGTCGACCAACGCGACCTTGGACGCGTCGGTATGCGCGTGGAACATGGACTCAGCCATGAAGACGGCGCCGACGAGCACACCGAACATCCCGCCGACAAGATCGTCGCCCTTCCACACCTCGACGCTGTGTGCCCAGCCGAGCCGATGCAGCTGAAGGTAGGCGTCCGCGAGTTCAGGCGTGATCCACGTGGGTCGGCCACCGCGGCCGCAGCCACGGACGACATCGGCGAACGCCCTGTCCAACGTGGTGGTCCACGCGCACGCACGCATCCGTCTGAACAACGAGTCGGACACATGCACGCCGCCGACGGGCAACACGCCCCGCGGGTCCGGGCACCACCAGGGCAGGTCAAGATCTGGCGGGTCATCCCCGGCGAGGTTGAAGATACGCCCGTCAGCGACGGCGGCGCTGAACCGGCGGCGTGTGGCCGCGCCCTCGACCGGGTCTCCGCCCCGGACCGGGAAGGGGAAAGCTCCCCGCCGATACGCCCCGATCAGCACCGCCGCGGTGAGCTCGCCCCCGACCGCGATGGGTAAGCCCGCTGGCTCGCCGTGTTCCGTCGCTGGCAGCCCGTCCCATGGCGACGGCCCCGGCGGCTCTGGTGAGCCGGTCAGGTCCATGTGTGACCCGCGCGAACAGGTTCGGCCACGGCGTCCCGGCCCGCCTCCACCTCCACCTCCACCTCCACCTCCGCGGATCCAACGGCCAATGCGGCGCAACCAGCTGACAAACGGTGATCATTACGGTGCCAGAGCAGCGGCGTCAGCTCCTCGGCGGGCTGTGGGCAACCCAGGTAGAAGCCCTGCGCAAGATCACAACCAAACTCGGCCAGCCGCCGCATCGCGCTCTCGGTCTCGACCCCTTCAACCACGATACGCAGGCCAAGGGAGTGTGCGAGCCCGACCGTGGACTGCACGATCGCCGCCGCCCCCGGATCGGAGTCCATGTGCATGACAAAAGATTTGTCCAGCTTGAGAATATCCACCGGGAGCTCCCGCAGATAGGACAGGGACGAGTATCCCGTCCCATAATCGTCCACGGCAATGTGGATTCCCATCTCCCGCAGGGCCATGAGCACGGCCGCGGTACGGATCCGGTCAAGCATCAGGGCTGTTTCAGTGATCTCAAACTCAAGCGCCCGCGCCGGCACCCCGTGCAGCGCGAGCAGATCCGCGACCTCGGTCGGGAATGCCGTGTCGAGCAGATTGGACGCGGAGAGATTGACCGCGACTCCGATGTCCAGACCAGCGTCCCGCCAGCGACGGGACTGCCCCAGCGCGAGGCCGAGAACCTCCAGCGTCAGCGTACGCATGAGCCCGGTGTGCTCGGCCAGGGGCAGGAACACATCGGGCGGGAGAAGGCCCTTGGTGGGATGTTCCCACCGCACGAGCGCCTCCACCGCATGACAGCCACCGGTGCGCAGGTCGATCTTCATCTGGTAATGGACCCGCAGCTGATCCTCGCCGAGCCCGCTGCGCAGCGCCTCGATGATGTCCAGGCGATCCGGGGTGTGCACGTCCACACCAGGCTGGTAGTACTCGACCCCAGAGCGGGCGGCTTTGGCCGCGTACATCGCAACATCCGCTCGCTGCAACAGAACGCTCGCGGCGACCGCGTCGTCCGGGTAGAGCGCGGCCCCGATGCTCGCGTCCACGTGCAGGGTGACCGCGCCGACCTCGAAGGGGCCCTCGAGCGTGGCCAGCACCCTTTCGGCGACCATCTTGGCCACCGCCGCATCCGCATCTTCCAGGAGCACGGCGAACTCATCCCCACCGAGGCGGGCCAACAGGTCCTCCGGGCGCAGCGCCGCCGCGATCCGCCGCCCGACGAGCTTCAGCAGATCATCGCCGACGGAATGGCCAAGGGAATCGTTGATCTCCTTGAAACGGTCAAGATCAAGAACGAGCAGCGCGAACCGACGGGCCCCGGCGCCAGCGCCGGAGTCCAGCCCGTTGAGGCGTTCGAAGAAGCCACGACGGTTGGCCAGCCCGGTGAGCTCGTCGGTGCGGGCCTGCAGCTTGGTCTCAGCGAGCTGACGGACCTCGGCAAAGGTGATCCCGGTCCGCACGAGCGCGGCCAGAACCGTGGCGGCCGCGAGCGTGACGGTCACGGGCGGCAGCCGCGTTACCGCTCCGAAGACCAGGAGCCCAAGCGCGGCAATCGCGAAGATGGCTGGGATGGCCAGCACACCCCACCCGACGAGGCCCTCCGTCTTCTCCCGCGACGGCCGTTGCCAGGCGGCGTACGCGGGCAGAACCAGCGCCAGTGCCCACAGCACCTCGACCGGCCCGCCCGGGGAGTAGTGACCGCTGGCGACCTCGCCGACCACGACCGTATCGGCGGCCGCAAAGATAATCAGCGAGCCGCCGAGGAGATACCACACCCTTTCGAGCCGCCAGCCCAGCAGACCGAACACACTCACGACGAGCACGAGCAGCATCAGATCGGCAAGGGGATAGGCGAGATTGAGCTCCACCGTCGACATATTGGTCGCGCGGACCTTACCGATGGCACCGACAGCCAGGCCGCTGGCAAGCGCCGCCACCCCGAGAGCGCCCACCAGCGCGTCAAGCCAGACGCTGGGATGAAACCGGGACACTCGTTTGCGCATCAGCAGAATCACAGCTACATATGTCGCGATATAGAACAACAACCAGCCCGCGTCGGCCAGCGATGGCGACAGTTGCGGATTGCGATCGGCGACCCGTGTCGTGAAGTAAATCGTCCCGGCGCCGTAGCACAGAAGACCGACCCCGATCGTGACCCACGCGGCCCGTTCACCACGCACAAGATTGGCGCGTACGAGGCACATGACCCCCGCCGCCAGGCTGAAGCAGTTGCCGAGCCAGCGATCGACCCCGTTGACTATGATCGATGTGTCGCGCAGGCCGGCGAGAGTGGTGGCCACGAAGAATACCGCAGCCGCCAAGAGCGCCACGCGGCCCGCTCGGACCACTCGCAATCGGCGAGCGGCATGTACTGAAGTCGTCAAATGATCATCCCCCCACGATCAGATCGGCGGGGCATATTCTGACACTCCGGGCGCTATTCTCCCTCAACAAACCACCAATCAGCCCGAGACCCCGGGAACCTTCACGATCGCCCCAGTTTTTACCAACTGACAGTTGACCAACTGACGGCTGGCCGGCTGGCAGCGGCTTCTTTGTGGACCACTCCGGCGCGGCAGTGCGGCACCGGCCCGTGGCAGCGGTATGCCGACGTCCGATTTGCCACCCCTGACTACTGGCAGCGTCCGTCAGTGAAAAATCTTGCGGACGAACACCCGTAGCTCCTCCACCCCTACCCGGGACTCGCCAATCCAGTCCCGAGGCACGCCCTGAGCGACCCATTCGCGACTCGTTCACCCCGAAGAGCTGGCACAGGCCCACGGCGTGTTTCGCAAGCCGTCGTTCGATCAGGGAGCCGGACAGACGGCTTGCGAAACACGCCCTAAGAGCGCCGGGCAATAGGGGACGCCGCGTCGCGGGGTTGGGGCACGCACCTCGCGTCATCGCTCCCCGTCCATCGCCGCGCGATGGACGGGTACCCCGGCTCGTCAGTCGCCACCCACCACCTCCGGTGGCTGCCTCCGCCGCCTCGCGATGCACGCACCCCAACCCCACTCCTTGATCCACTCCTCTATTGCCGGGCGCTCTAAGTAAGTGGTCGCCGCCGGAAGTTTGTTCGGGGGTGCCGGATGACAGACGGATGCATCGTGCGGCGGAGAAG
>NZ_CAKJTO010000186.1:0-5162 GCF_917627405.1 Protofrankia sp. Cj5 | reverse complement strand
TGACACCGGTCTCGGGCTGGCCGCAGCCTTTGACCGGCTGGCCAGAATCGGTGGTTCGCTCGCCGTCGCCCCCAACGACGACGATGGTGTCACCGTCCAGGCATGGGTACCGGCATGACCGGCCGAGTCATACGAGTCCTCGTCGCCGATGACCACCCCATCGTTCTCGACGGCGTGACGCTCGCGCTGCAGAACACCTCCTCCATGCGGATCGCCGGCTACGCGCGCACTGGTCGCGAGACAATCAGCGCCGTGCAGGAGTTCCACCCGGACGTGGTTCTCCTCGACCTTCGCCTGCCCGACATGTTGGCCCCAGAAGTGATTCAGGAGCTACGTGCGCAGCATTCCGCCCTGAAAATCATTCTTTTTACCGCTCACCCCGATCACGCCGCGCTCAATTCGGCCATGGCTGCGGGTGGTCACGGAATAGTCGTCAAAGACACCGAACGCACGGATCTCGTCGACGCCATCCGTCGAGTGGCGGCCGGTGAGCGCGTCATCTTCTCCGACCTCGGGCAGGACGGCCTTCTCCTGGTCAACCGAAAACTGCGCGAACACGGCCTGACTCGACGCGAGTACGACATCCTGCGGCATGTCGCCATGGGCGAAACGAATCCTGAGATCGCCTCCGCGCTTGGCCTGACTCGTAATACCGTCAAGACGTACCTGCAACGCACCTTGGAAAAACTCGGCGCGCGCAACCGTGTCGAGGCCCTCAGCCGCGCCAACCAACTCGGCATCCTGTAGCACGGCCGCCCGCCAACCCGTTTTCCGCACATGTCGCATCGCTGCCGGTCAGCACATTGCCATGGTCGCCACTCCTGGCGATCACCGCGGGTCGGCAAGGATGATGTGCGGAAGACGGGACTGAGCGATCGTCGAGTCTACGCCCCAACAGCCGTGTCACGCCCGGTGTTGTTCTGTCACTACCCAGACGCCAGCCGTCACCTGACTCTATCCACGTCGCGACCAGGTCCGCGGCCTCGGCGGCCGGGCACTCTGTCCTGTCGACAGGGCACATTCGCAGCGCCGCAAGCGGCGACCGTTGTCCTGCGTCCAGCCGCGCCCGATCCCACGGTGGCCGGCCCATCGGCGCACCCGGATGCCTGATCCGCCCAGGGCACCCATGAAGCCCTGCCGCCACTTCACGAACAAAAGATCAATAAGCGGTAATGTCACCACTCCGACAGCCAGGAAGTGAACGCACCGACGGCCGCCCCGCGTGTTTTACGTGAAAGCGCGTAGACACCAGGAGGAAGTAATGCGAGGGAAGACAATACTACCGGTGCTGGCGTTGGCACTGGCCGGCACGCTCAGTGCCTGCGGGAGTTCCGAAAGCTCCCAGAGCGCTTCAGCGCCGAGCACCGCTGCCGCTTCCGCCACCCAGGCGGCAGAATGGTCCGCCACTACGTCCGCCAATGCCACGGCCGGCTCGACCAAGGACGCTCCCGTAGGTATCCGCCAGACCTCACTCGGACGTACCCTCGTCACCCCCGCCGGCAGGACGTTGTACAGCTTCGACAAAGACAAGGGCAGCAACACCAGTAGCTGCACCGCAGCCGACTGCGTCGCCAAGTGGCCGCCGCTGCTCCTGGGGTCACCGGGCGATGTGACGGTCTCCGGGCTGGCGAAGCCCGTCGGTACGATCGTCCGTCCCGACGGCGGAATACAAGCAACGTACCGTGGCTTGCCGCTCTACACCTTCGCGGGCGACAGCGCCGCGGGCGACACCAAGGGCGACGGCGTCGGCGGCATCTGGCACGCCGTCACCCTGCCGGCCGCCGCGAGCGCAACGCAGGCCGCCACCGCTGACAGCGGCAGCGGTGGCGGCAGCAGCTACTGACCAACGATTTCGCGCGATCCGCAGCTCGAACGTGCCTGTTCAGCGCAGGCTCAGCTACCCGTACCGCGGTCAGGCCACCTCGTGCCGCAGCGGAATGTAACAGTCAGTGGAGTGGGCGGCGGGAATCTCACCCGCCGCCCACTCGCGGGGGTGGCTGCGAACTGGCGCATGCCTGATTTTGCGAACATTTTGTCCTATAATTCCCCTGGCGTATCAGTCAGCCCACTGACCGGACTACCTGTCCAAACAGTATGACCGCTACGCCATCGCCAACCATGGCCACCGTAAGAATCAACAGTACCGGTGAACAGAAGCCACAAGCCCGGGGAGATGGGCGTCAAGCGCCTCCCTGTGGATGCTGACAAACGCGTAATCGTGAGGCGCCCCATGCGCACGGCCACGCCATGGAACAGGTCCATGCACCGTCGCAGAGCACGCACCCGGCCCCCACGACACCATGCTCGGCACAGGCCACCCAGGCCAGCTCTGTCTCGATGAGCGGCCGGAGGATTCCCGGCCCAGGGCCCATCAGCGGCCGCCAGCCCGCCCTGGCCAGCATCCACCTACTTTCAGTCACGACATGAACGCTGTTGAGGCTACGATCTTCTTCATCGTATGCGGACAGCCTCCTCGTCCCCGCCGAGAGCCGCCTGTTCCAGCATCACCGATTCGGCCCCGAGGGCCTCTGCGCCATCCGCTGGAGACGCACACCGTTCTTTCTTTGTCGGGCACGGTTTCTCACCGATCGCGCAGCCCAGCGAGAGAAGGACGCGCTCTTATGGCGACCCATCGCACAGCGATCACACCCACGATCGCGTCAGGAGAACCCGTTTCTGATGCTGACCGATGCCCTGGCATGGTATACCTGGCCAATCCTGCACGCATGGTCGACGGGCGCACAAATGATCAAGAAACGAGCCTGGAGAAGCCCACGCGGCCTTACCTACCATAGCTGCCGGAGAACTGCCCCTGACCACGGCGGCCATCGAGGACTCCTCCCCGACACGTTGATCGTCGGACTACGTCCATTCGCCGATATAGAGTTACGCCGGGTAGGATAATTTCCGGACGGAGGCGCGGCGTTGACGACCTACTTCGTCGGCAGCCGTTTCCTGGCGTTCAGCCGCCTCTGCCGGGCCTGGATACGCACTGAACAGCGCCGTACCACACGCGTCGTCCTCACCATCCAGGCTGCTCTCCGCGGCTCAACGAAGCCCGCCGAGCTCCCCCGCGCCACGATCTTTCACAAGAGGCCGCAGGACCCCCAGCCGCCCCGGGACAGGGGTATACCACTGTGTCGTTGAGCGCACCAGGCTATTCCCATGTCGAGATCACGAGGATTATCAACGATGTGGCCACGGCTCGCGCCATGGCCAGCCTCCTGCACCACCATCGCAAGCCGCTGAAAAGAAGGGGACAGGCAATGACTACCGACGACATTCACCCGCTCCCTGCTACGTCCTTTCTCCGTGATGACCTCAGTCTCCGGATCCAGACCCACTCGCCCACCGCGACGAAAACGCAGGGAGAACTGGCCGAGCCGGCAACGGTGGGCGCCATCAGCTCTCGGTTGGCCGGGGCGGACCTGTCCGGCGCTCAGCTCGCCGGGGCCGACCTGTCCGGCGCCTGCTTGTTCGGGGCGAACCTGTCCAACACCATGCTGGCCGGGGCCGACCTGTCCAACACCATGCTGGCCGGGGCCGACCTGTCCGACAGCATGCTGGCTGGGGCGAACCTGTCCGGCGCCCGCCTGTTCGATGCGGAGCTGTCCGGCGCTCAGCTCGCCGGGGCGGACCTGTCCGGCGGGCAGCTCGCCGGGGCGGACCTGTCCGGCGGGCAGCTCGCCGGGGCGGACCTGTCCGGCAGCCAGCTCGCCGGGGCGGACCTGTCCGGCGCCCGCCTGTTCGGGGCGGACCTGTCCGGCGCCCGCCTGTTCGGGGCGAACCTCACCGGCGCCCGCCTGTTCGGGGCGAACCTGTCCGACGCCCAGCTCGCTGGGGCCGACCTGTCCGGCGCCCGCCTGTTCGGGGCGAACCTCACCGGCGCCCGGCTGGCCGGGGCGACCCTCACCGGCGCCCGGCTGGCCGGGGCGAACCTCACCGGCAGCCAGCTGGAGCGGGCTGACCTGTCCGGCGTCCAGCTGGACAGGGCGACCCTCACCGAGACGACCCTCACCGACGCCCGCCTGTTCGGGGCGAACCTCACCGGCGCCCAGCTGGACCAGGCGAACCTCGCAGGCGCATGGTGGTCACCGGATACACGCTGGCCGAACTCCGAATGGGCGCGACGCATGTGGGAGGCCTCGGGGGAGGTATCCCCTCGCGTTTTCCGGGTTCGGTTGGCTCCGGGCCAGGAACTCACCGGCTCCCTGTCCCTGACCTGACGCGGCAATCTGTCTGGCACGACAGTTCGATCATCCTATACCCGTGATCGACAGGGGTCGCCCGCGCCAGCTCCTCGGGGCCGGCAGCCAGGTAGACGCCACCAGCTGTTCACCCCGGACCCAATGGTTCGGCCCGGGGCTCCGGCCAAGCTCCACGGCGAGGAAACAGCTCCTCCCGCTTTGCCATATAATGATCTTTATATTGTCCTGTGGCCAGAGCTTCGGCCCGGCTGGCGCACCGCATGAGCGGAGCACGCGCCGCGCTCCGGAGGTCCTGTGTTCATAGGGGCAGGGATGCCGACGGTTGCGTCAGGGCCGGGAAGAGACCGTCACCGGGGCCACGCCTAGCCGCGATTGCGCAAGGTCGCGCGGACGGGCCGGCCGCTCCCGTCATCCCTCCTCCAGAGCCTGGATCTCCCTCGTGGTCTCCCGCAACCGGCAGGACAGGCTCCGCGCGATCGCCCGGAAAATGGCATCCCCCGCCCCCGGATGGCATTTCAACAGCAGCTCGAAGGCCACCGTCGACAGCACCTCACAGACCGTGATCCCAGCGGAAACGATACGAGTCGTCCGCACACCACCATCGACGATCGCGAGCTCACCGAAGGCGCTTCCAGCAGACACCGTCTTGAGCCGGAACCAACGGTTCCCACCCGCGCTTACCTCGATGTTCGCCAGCCCTCGAGTGACGAAGTAGAGCGCATCCGCCGGATCACCCTCGTCATACACGACCTCACCCTGGTCATAGGTGCGGACCTCCGTAGCCGCCCGGATGAAGGCCATCTCCTCGGCACCGAGCTCAGCCAACAGCTCCTGGGCGTCCAGCGGCACGTGGCCCGTCGGCGGAAGGGCCGCCAGGTCCTCCTGCAACAGCTCCTCTTCAGCCCATTCCAGCGCCGTCTCGGTATCCCGCAGCCGCCGCGTCGACCCATCAGA
>NZ_CAKJTO010000185.1:0-5348 GCF_917627405.1 Protofrankia sp. Cj5 | reverse complement strand
ATCATCAGGTGGGACAGGCTACATACTGACCAACAACCACGTTGTCGCCGGGGCCGCCGTCGGGGCACGGGTCTCGGTGACCTTGTACAGGGAGCTGCGGCAGATTTCGGCGGAGATCATCGGACGTGACCCCAAGACCGATCTCGCCGTCATCCGGATTCCGGCGACAAGCCCGCTACCCGCCGCGGCGTTGGGGCGTTCCGGCTCGCTCGTGGTCGGTGCGCCGCTGGTGGCCATCGGCGCGCCGCTGGGATTGGCCGGAACGGTGACAACGGGTATTGTCAGCGCGCTTGACCGTAACCCAACGGTGCCGGCGGAGTCCGGGGGCGAGTCGGTCCTCATCGGCGCGATTCAGACCGACGCGGCCATCAATCCCGGCAATTCCGGCGGCGCGCTGCTGGACGGGCGTGGTCAGGTCGTCGGCATCACCACCGCGATCGCGGCCGTGCCCGGTTCCCGCGCCGAGCATGGTGCGTCCGGGAACATCGGCGTGGGCTTCGCCATCCCGATCGACTATGCGAGGTCGGTGGCCGACGAGATCATCAGTACCGGCCGGGCCACCCATCCTGATGTCGGCGTGTCCGCTGGGACGATCACCCCGGATGACGCGGCGGCGATCGGGACCTCTCCCGGCGCGCTCATCCGCGGGGTGACGCGGGGCGGGCCCGCCGATGTGGTCGGACTGCGTCCGGGAGACATCATCACCAAGGTCGACGGAGCCGCTATCGGGAACACCAACGACCTGATCGCGGCGATCCGGGTGCACCGGATCGGCGACCGGGTCACCCTCACGTTCGAGCGCGATCACAAGACCCATGAGGTCGAGCTGGCCCCCCAGGAACAGCGCGACTGAGAGCCTTTTTGAATCTTGGGTTCGGACCGCGACGCCGCGTCCGGCTGGTTCCCGGCAAGGTTGCCGGTGTTGCGGCCGCGCTGAGCGGAACGCATCCGGGCCGGCGGGCCGGTGGGCCGGTGGGCCCGCGAAGGGAGGCGACCGGTCCGGAGCTGTTCCGTTGATCGCGGTTGCGAGGTAGTGTGGGGCCGTGTTCAATGGCGTCGGCTGGGGCGAGGTCGCTGTCCTGCTGCTGATCGGTCTGTTCGTGTTTGGCCCGGAGCGGTTGCCGAAGGTGGCCCGTGAGGCCGGTCAGATGCTGCGTCAGTTCCGGCAGATGGCCGCGGGCATGCGCGAGGAGCTGCGCTCCGAGCTTGGTCCGGAGATTGCCGATCTTGACCTGAGTACCCTGCATCCCAAGACGTTCGTCCGCAAGCACCTGTTCGACGATGAGGACCCGCTGCTTCCGTCGTACCTGTCCAAGCGGACGTCGTTCGACAAGATGCTCTTCGACGACGACGCGGAGGCACCTCCGGTGCCTGGTGGTGAGCGGGCTCGGCCCCGGCTCTCCTACGACGACATGCAGGCGGGGCCCGCGGCAGCCGTCAAGCCACCGTCGTTGACGAAATCCCCCATCCTGACCAAGGCTACCCACAAGGCCGTCTCGACCGGGAGCAGGGCTGCCATCCCCTCGGACCGAGGTCAGGCCACGACCGCGGCACCTGTTACCCGCGGGGCGGCCACCGCCGAGACACCGGCGGTGACCCCTTTTGACACCGACGCAACCTGACTGACCCGGCGCCCGAGCTGACTGACCCGGCGCCCGAGCTGACTGACCCGGCGCCCGAGCGTCCGAATGTCCGGTCGGCCGGACATGCCCGGAACGTCCGGCCGACCACCAGTGGCCTTGCCAGCGGCCGCCCGGACGCGGCTCCCTGCTCGAACGACGAGATCGAACAACGACTGCTGAAACATGCCGTAGAGCGACCAGCTCAGCTCCGGCGGGTCGGGGTGAGGCCCAGGGATCGACCGGCCAGCCCGCGTGAGCGCGATGACAGGCGCTCGGCCACTTCCCGCAGGATCTTCGAGGCTTCACAGTCCGGATCCGCGGTCACCAGCGGGACGCCGGAGTCGCCGCCTTCGCGCAGCCGGACGTCGATGGGCAGCTGCGCCAACAGCGGCACGTCGTGCCCGAGCACCCGGGTCAGGCGTTCGGCTACCGCCGCGCCGCCACCGGAGCCGAAGACGTCCACCCGGCCGGCACAGTGCGGGCAGGGCAACCAGGCCATGTTCTCCACCACGCCGACGACGTTCTGCCGGGTCTGGACGGCGACCGTGCCGGCCCGTTCGGCGACCTCGGTGGCGGCGAGCTGCGGGGTGGTCACGACGAGGAGCTCGGAGGACGGCACCAGCTGCGCCAACGAGATCGCGATGTCGCCGGTGCCCGGTGGCAGGTCGAGCAGCAGGACGTCGAGATCCCCCCAGAACACGTCCGAGAGGAACTGTTCCAGTGCACGGTGTAGCATTGGTCCGCGCCAGGTGACCGGTTCGTTGCCCCGGGTGAACATGCCGGTGGAGATCACCTTCACGCCGTGCGCCTGTGGCGGCATGATCATTTTTTCGACCTGGGTGGGGAGACGGTCGACTCCGAGCATCCGGGGGATCGAATGCCCGTAGATGTCGGCGTCCAGCACGCCGACCGAGAGCCCGGAGCGAGCCATCGAGGCGGCCAGGTTGACCGTCACCGACGACTTGCCGACGCCGCCCTTTCCGCTGGCCACGCCATAGACTCTGGTCAGCGAGCCAGGCTGCGCGAACGGGATCGACCGGGTCGCCGTCCCCCCTCGTAGCTTCGTGTGCAGGGCGGCGCGCTGCTCGGCGCTCATGACCTCGAGGCGGACCCGCACGGACCGCACGCCCGGTACCGCGGTGACCGCACGCTCGACCCGGCTGGTGATCTCCTCGCGCATCGGGCAACCGGAGACAGTCAGGAGCACCACGACATCCACGGTGTCGTCGGTGACGCGAACTGATTCGATCATGTCCAGTTCGGTGATGGGACGCCCGATCTCAGGGTCGAGCACTGTCGCGAGAGCTGCCTGGATCGCGTCCGCGCCAGGCCGGGAAGCAGACAAGAGAAAACCTCGACCGGTCGGTGTGGTGCGTGCGGCTCACGCCGCCACGCCTGCGCCTCCACCATAGCCGCCCGTCCCGGTCGAACGCGCCCGGTGCGGCCAGATCTTGATCATTTCCGCCGGCTGGCCGAAATGTCGATCGTCTGACATCCTCAGCGGGCTCCCTCGCGGCCCTGTACGGGCGACGTAATCTGATCCACGTGACGGTCGACGAGCGGACAGCGGAGCAGGAATCGCCGATTGACCCGCGATCACTGCGGGCATGGCGCCAGTTCCTGCGGGCTCATTCGTACGTCATCCGGCAGCTGGAGACCGATCTCGAATCCGAGCACCATCTGCCCTTGGCCTCCTTTGACGTGCTGGTCCAGCTGTCCGAAGTACCAGATGGCGCCCTGCGCATGAACGAGCTGGCGGAGGCGGTCCTGCTGTCCCGCAGCGGCCTGACACGGCTGGTCGACCGGCTGGAACGCGACGGCCTGGTCGAACGGCGGTCCTGCCCGTCCGACGCCCGGGGGACGTTCGCGACCCTCACACCTGAAGGCCGCAAGCGGTTGCGGGCGGCCTCCCAGACCCACCTCGCCGGTGTCTCGAAGCACGTCACCAGCCACTTCAACCCGGACGAGCTGGACGTGCTCGCCGATCTGCTGAGCCGCCTCGATCCCCGGGCCGCCACGCCGCCGCCCGGCGGCGGGTGCGGTCAGGGCGCCTGACCGCACCCGGGCGGTGCCGAGGCTGGTCCGGTCAACGGCCGCGCCCCGTGCGCGCCGGCGATGAGCGCCTCGTACGCCTGCTCGCTTGTTGTCTCCGCACCGAGGGGCTGGGGCTTGCTCGGCCCGTGGAAGTCGCTGGCGCCGGTGACGATCAGGCCGAGGTCGGTGGCGAGCTGGCGGAGCTGGCTCCGCTCCCGCGGCCGGTGATCGGGATGGTCCACCTCGAGGCCGTGCAGGCCCGCCCTTGCCATGGCCGCGATCACCGCTGGGCCGATGGTCGCACCGCGCCTGCTCGCGTACGGGTGGGCCAGTACGCTGACCCCGCCCGCGTCGCGGACCAGCCGGAGCGCCTCCATGGCGTCGGGCTCATCCCGGCCCGCCCAGTACCGGCCACCGGGGCCGATCCAGGCAGGGGTGAACGCGGCCTCGATGGAGCCCACGAGCCCAGCCTCGACGAGGGCCTCAGCTATGTGCGGGCGTCCGATCACACCGTCGGCTCGGGCGGACACCTGTTCCCAGCACACGGGATGGCCGTCGGCAGCCAGTTTCTCCACTATCCGGCGGGCGCGGGTGACCCGGCCGGCGCGTAGCCGGGCGCGGACGGCGGCGAACACCGGTTCGGTGGCGTCGAACAGGTAGGCGAGCAGGTGCAGGCTTACCCAGCGGTGCTGGTCGGCCCGTATCCCGCAGGAGATCTCCGCGCCCGGGAGCAGGGTCAGCCCGGCAGGCAGCACGGCGGCGGCCTCGGCCAGGCCCGACGTGGTGTCGTGGTCGGTGAGGGCGACCACGGCCAGGCCGGCCGCGGCCGCGAGGCTGACGACTTCGGCGGGGCGGCACAGCCCGTCCGACGCCGTCGAGTGCGTATGAAGATCGATTAATTCGGTCGTGGTCACTGGGCACCCGCCTGGAGCCGCTCGCCGTAGCCGGCTCGATCACGCACCGCGCACCCCGGCTCTCGCAAGACACCTCCGCTTTCCCGGCCCCATCCGGAGCGGCTGTCCAGCACGGTGGCTGCCCAGCACGATAGCCGCGTCCCCGTTGCCGCCGCTTTCATTCACATTCGTGGCGCGCGGTCTTCCGGCCGGGGGCATGAGCCGGCTAACGTCCTGGTGCTGTGAGGAATTCCAGCGGGCCAGCGGCGGCGACCCGGCGCGGCTTTCTCGCGGGCGGGGCTGTGCTGCTGACCGCGGTGGGCTGTTCCGGCGGCGGGTCCGGCGGCGGGTCCGGCGGCGCTGCCACCGCGCGCCCGAGCCTGCGGCCCGCGACCGCGATACCCGGCGTCGGGGACGGCGTGTTCGCTCTCGGGGTCGCCAGCGGGGACCCGCTGCCCGACAGTGTGATCATTTGGACGAGGCTGGCGCCGGCGGCCGGCGTCGCGAGCCTGCCCGCGCGTGACATCCCAGTGGACTGGCAGCTCGCCACCGACGACCGGTTCACCGATGTCGTGGCGGTGGGGACGCAGACCGCCACCCCGGGGTCGGCGCACTCGGTGCACGTCGACGTCCGTGGCCTGCAGCCGGCCCGGGTGTACTTCTACCGGTTCCGTGCCGGGACAGTGATCAGCCCGGTCGGCCGGACCCGTACCGCGCCGGCCGCCGGTGCCGGCACGTCCACGCTGAGTTTCGCGCTGGCCAGCTGCCAGGACTTCCAGAACGGCTACTGGCCGGCGTA
>NZ_CAKJTO010000184.1:2771-6242 GCF_917627405.1 Protofrankia sp. Cj5 | reverse complement strand
TTCCGGCGGCGACCACTAAGTGGCATTGGCCTATGCATGCGGCTCGATATCCGCCGACGGGAAAGATCTTCCGCCGGCCTCCGGGAGATCTCCTCCCGCCCGGCGAACATCCACTCCTTGCCGCGCACGCGGTCTCCGATCAGTGGACACCAGTGCTACCAGGCCCGATGCGCTGACTCCCCGAAACCGCACCCGGCACGACCATGCGGCGCCGAAGGCGGCGCGCTTGGCAGCGCGCTTGGCGGCACGCCCACACCGTCCTCGGATCGAATCAAATTCTTGACTAGTTCAATTTATGGGAGGAGGGTCTTCTCGTGGAGACAGAAGCGGCGACGGCGGCCTTGCGGGGAGCGGGGCTGCGCGTCACGGCACCGCGGCTCGCGGTGCTCGGCGCGCTGAGCAACCACGCCCACCTGACAGCCGACACGATCGCGACCTCGGTGCGCGAGCGCCTCGGCGCGGTGTCGACCCAGGCGGTCTACGACAACCTGGAGGTGCTGCTGATCGCGGGGCTTGTCCGGCGGATCGAGCCGGCCGGCAGCCCAGCGCGGTTCGAGCTGCGGGTCGGCGACAACCATCACCACCTGGTGTGCCGTGGGTGTGGCCTGGTCGTAGACACCGACTGCGCCGTAGGTGACCCGCCCTGCCTGACGCCTTCCGACGACAACGGCTTCACGGTCGACGAGGCCGAGGTCATCTACTGGGGCCGATGCCCCGCCTGCTCCACCGCAACCAGTTCCTGAGCACACCCTCCGATCCCGGAAGGATTCCCGTGTCTGACACTCCGAACGCCGTTGTGGGAGAGATGAACAACGAGGAGAGCGCAGGCGGGTGCCCCGTCTCCGCCGGGCGCCGCAATCACCCGACCGAGGGCGCGGGGAACCGCGACTGGTGGCCGAACCAGCTCAACCTGAAGATCCTCCGAAAGCACCCAGCCGTGGCCAACCCCATGGACGAGGACTTCGACTACGCCGCGGCGTTCGCCACCGTCGACCTCGATGCCCTGCGCAGCGACGTCGAGGAGGTGATGACGACGTCGCGGGACTGGTGGCCGGCGGACTACGGCCACTACGGGCCGCTGTTCATCCGGATGGCGTGGCACAGCGCGGGCACCTACCGCATCAGTGACGGCCGCGGCGGCGCCGGTGCCGGCATGCAGCGCTTCGCACCCCTCAACAGTTGGCCGGACAATGCCAGCCTCGACAAAGCACGCAGGCTGCTCTGGCCGGTCAAGAAGAAGTATGGCCGCGCGCTTTCGTGGGCCGACTTGATGATCTTCGCGGGCAACTGCGCCCTCGAGTCGATGGGCTTCAAGACCTTCGGCTTCGGCGGCGGCCGGGCGGACGTCTGGGAGCCCGACGAGGACGTCTACTGGGGTCCCGAGCGCACCTGGCTCGGCGACGAGCGGTACACCGGCGACCGGGAGCTCGAGAACCCGCTGGGCGCCGTCCAGATGGGCCTGATCTACGTAAACCCCGAGGGCCCGAACGGCGTTCCGGACCCGCTCGCCGCGGCCCGGGACATCCGCGAGACCTTCCGGCGGATGGCGATGAACGACGAGGAAACCGTCGCGCTGATCGTGGGCGGGCACTCGTTCGGCAAGACCCACGGCGCGGCGGACGCGGACCGCTACGTCGGCCCGGAGCCCGAGGCCGCTCCCCTCGAGGAGCAGGGCCTGGGCTGGCTGAACGGCTACGGCAGCGGCAAGGGCGGGGACGCGATCACCAGCGGGCTCGAGGGTGCGTGGACGCCCACCCCGGTGACGTGGGACAACAGTTTCTTGGAGACCCTGTTCGGCTACGACTGGGAGCAGGTGGAGAGCCCCGCCGGGGCGAAGCAGTGGAAGCCGAAGGACGGCGCCGGGGCCGGCACCGTGCCGGACGCCCATGACCCCTCGAAGTCGCACGCCCCGACGATGCTGACGACGGACCTCTCGCTGCGGGTGGACCCAATCTACGAGCCGATCTCGCGGCGCTTCCTGGAGAACCCGGACCAGCTCGCGGACGCGTTCGCCCGAGCCTGGTTCAAGCTGACGCACCGCGACATGGGGCCGATCGCGCGTTACCTCGGGCCGCTGGTCCCGCGGGAGACGCTGATATGGCAGGACCCCGTCCCCGCGGTGCGACACGAGCTGATCGGGGCCGCGGAGATCGCCGCGCTCACCGGCCAGATCCTCGGTTCGGGGCTGTCCGTCTCCCAGCTCGTCTCCACCGCGTGGGCGTCGGCCTCGACGTTCCGCGGGAGTGACAAGCGCGGCGGGGCGAACGGGGCGCGCGTCCGGCTCGAGCCCCAGCGCGGCTGGGAGGCTAACGACCCCGACGAGCTGGCGACGGTGCTGCGCACCCTGGAGGGGATCCAGGAAGCCTTCAACGGCGCCCAGAGCGGGGGGAAGCGGGTCTCGCTCGCCGACCTCATCGTGCTCGGCGGGTGCGCCGCCGTCGAGCAGGCCGCGAAGAATGCCGGCCACCCGGTCGAGGTGCCCTTCACCCCGGGCCGCACGGACGCGTCGCAGGAGCAGACCGACGTGGAGTCCTTCGCCGCGCTCGAGCCGGCCGTGGACGGGTTCCGCAACTACCGCGGGAAGGGTCACTGGCTGCCGAGTGAGTACCTGCTGATCGACCGCGCGAACCTGCTGACCCTGAGCGCGCCCGAGATGACCGTCCTCGTGGGTGGCCTGCGCGTCCTGGGCGCGAACCACCAGCGGTCCCCGCTGGGCGTCTTCACCTCGTCGCCCGGGTCGCTGACCAACGACTTCTTCGTAAACCTGCTGGACATGGGTACGGAGTGGAAGGCGACGTCCGAAGACGCGGAGACCTTCGAGGGCCGCGACTCCGCCACGGGCGCGGTCACCTGGACCGGCAGCCGCGTCGACCTCGTCTTCGGCTCGAATTCCGAGTTGCGCGCCATCGCCGAGGTCTACGCGAGCGACGACGCGCGGGAGACGTTCGTGCGCGACTTCGTGGCCGCGTGGGACAAGGTCATGAACCTCGACCGGTATGACCTCGCCTGATCCCGATGCCTGATCCCGATGTCTCGATCGGCCGCCCGCCGGCCGATCGAGACATCCTCGACCTCGACAGAGCACACAACGCCGCAATCATCGTCAACCGGCTCCTCGTCCCGCTCACCGCCGACCGGTCCCAGGCCCCGCCTGAACTCCGCCAGGCGCTACGCACCCTCGACCACCACGTCAACCGGACGGACGCCAGGCTGCGGCATGCTCTGTTGATGCTCTTCGGATGCGTCCCTCCGGCAGACGATGATCACAAGTCGGTTGCACAACTTCGCGATCCCGTCAAGCGATCCAATCTTGATCGACATCCAGAACCTCCGACGCGCCGACGAAACGGGGAGGTTCTGACAAAGATCGATAACCCTGCGACCTGCACAAACGTAAACGATCAATCTTTTGGATCAGTTTATCCACAGCCCCCGCCGGGAGGTTCTGGAAGGATCTTGCAAAGCCGCAGG
>NZ_CAKJTO010000184.1:0-2076 GCF_917627405.1 Protofrankia sp. Cj5 | reverse complement strand
TAGGCGACTGGCGCGGTTACGCTTGGCTTTAGGCGTTGGTCCGATACCTTTGTCCGCACGGTTTCCCGTGCGTTTCTCATCCCAGCCTGCCATAGCAGCGTTCCGTTTCCAGCCACCCCCCATCGAACTGTGCAAGCGGTTCTCCCGCACACAGCTCACCGACGTCGTTCACCGCCGGCATTCGGCTTTTCCCGCCACGGCCTGTTCGGCCGCGGGGCGACGACGATTCCACTGAGATCGACCAAACCAAGCTGGTTGGCAGAGGCTACGCCTACCACCCACCGGCCGAACGCCGCCGACCGCTGATGCCGTTTCGCAACAAACAACGCCAGCCGCCGCAGCGCATACCATCTGATCGTGGCGAAGTGCCGAGCCGAGTTACCGTAGCGGAAGAAACCCGCCCAACCACGCAGCACGCGGTTGACGTCCGCCACGATCACCTCAACCGGCAGCAGCAGCCGGCGCCGCTCCGTCAACCCACGGATACGATCCCGAACATGCCGCATCGCCCTCCTCGTGGGCCAGCGGGCGAGAAACTGGATGTGCCGGAACCGCGGCGACGTGGCTCGCACCCAGCGGTGCAGGGCCCCGGCGTTGTTCCTCTCTGTCCGGTTCGGTGATAGTTTGCTATATGCCGTATACGGCGAAGGCTTCGGCGCGGTCGTGTAGGTCACGGCGGGCGTGGGCAATGTTGGCTCTGCCGGCCAGTCGGTAGGTATTGAGTGTCAGGTTGCGGAAGCTGGCCATAGCCCGCGGGGCGGCGCCAGTGCGTAGCTGGGAGTGGTCCTCACGGAAAGTGACATCGCGAGTCCAATATAGACGGTTCTCCACGCACCAGTGCTCGCGCTCGTAGTGGTTGAGGTGGACGGGGCCGGCCAACTCGGCGGGCATGCTGGTGATGCCGTAGACGATGTGTTTGCCGGTGCGTTGGCCATCCAGGCCACCGGTGTCGCGGCGCAGCCGGAACACCTGCCGGGCTCCGGGAAATAAGCTGTCATCGGCGGGTGCCACCCGAAGGGCGCGTTGTTCGGTACGCCCATGACCCCGGTCGACGTCGATGGCGGTGTGGTCGGCGAACTGCGTGTCGGTTCCCGACAGCAGCGCTTGGGCGGCCCGCAGCGCGAGGGGCTGGTTGGCTTTGAGAATCAGCACGTAGTGGGCGTGCACCTTCCCGGTGATCAGGCGGGCGGTCTTCTTCGTCGTATGGAGGGCATCCAAAGTCAGCACCATACCGGCGACGTCCAGTCCGCCCAGCACATCGGGCACGGCGGTGCCCTCACCACGCTTGTCGGCGACCTGCCGCTGACCCAGCACGACCCCGGTGCCGTGGCCGATCGCGGCGACCAGGAACACCCGCCCGGCGGTGGTGACGGTCCCGCGCAGCAGTTTCCCGTCGATCGCCGCGGCGGGTAGCAGCCCGGCCGGGGCCGGGTGAGTCACCGCACGGTGCGCGGCGCGGCGCTGTTCCCGCTCGGCTGGCCCGGCCACCGCCGGCAGGACCGGCGCGGGGGTGATGCCGCGTGCCACGTCGGCGGCGTACCCGCTGACCGCCGCGTCCAACGCGTCAGCGTCCAGACTGGCCAGTACCCGGCGGAAGGTCCGCTCGCTGGGCACCAGATAGCGACCGGTCAGCGCATCGCGCCAGGCCCCGATACGGGCCAAGACCTCTTGCGGGGTACCCGCCGCCCATTGCCAGATCGACGCCACGGAATCGTTGCCAACAACCAGCGTCGCGCAGGCGGTCAGCGCCAGGATCACCACCAACGGGTGGCGACGGCCCCGCGCGGCACGCGGGTCCGGCACCGCGGCCAGACGCTGGGCCAGCGACGACGCCGCCGCCCGCGGGTCCGTGGCACGTTCGGCCTCCCACAGGGCCAGATCCGCAAGGTGGTCAACGACAGGGCTGATCGGGGAAGATACCAACACGAGCACGGCTCCTGGGTAGATCCTTCAGGCTTTAGACACCCGAAAAATCACCAGAAGTCGTGCTCTTCCTACAGTCAGCCCGTAGCTTCGGCGATTCGCCGTAGAACCGGACAATCCGAGACAACGCCGGGGCCCTGGACGCACGTAGGG
>NZ_CAKJTO010000183.1:0-5822 GCF_917627405.1 Protofrankia sp. Cj5 | reverse complement strand
GGCAGCGTTCCGCCACCGCCAGGCGTGGTCGACCGGGCCGATGCCGGCGCCAAGCGCGAAGCCGGCTGCCAGCGCACCGGTGACGTACTCCTTGGCCGCCCGCACCGCGTCGGGCACCTCCATCCCACGGGCCAGAAACGCCGTGACCGCGGACGCGAGGGTGCAGCCGGTGCCGTGCGTGTGCCGGTTGTCGTGCCGCGGCGCCCGGAGCAGGACCGTCCGCCTGCCGTCGGTGAGCAGGTCCACCGCGTCGCCGCGCAGATGACCGCCTTTCACCAGCACCCAGCGGGATCCGAGGGCGAGCATCGCCCGAGCCGCATCCGGCATGTCCTCCTCGTCGCGCACAGCGACGCCGGTGAGCAGCCTCACCTCGTCCAGATTCGGGGTCACCACGGTCGCCAGCGGCAGCAGCCGTGTCCGGACGGTCTCGACAGCCTCAGGGGCGAGCAGCGGATCGCCGTGTTTGGACACCCCGACCGGATCGACCACGACCGGGACGCCCGCATCAGCCAGATCGGTCAGCTCGGCCGCCACCGCCGCCACGATCCACGGCGACGGCAGCATCCCGGTCTTGACCGCGTCGACACCGATGTCGTCCACAACGGCCCGGATCTGCGCGGCGACGGCGTCAGCGGGCAGCTCCCACACCCCGCGTACCCCCAGGGAGTTCTGCGCCGTCACCGCGGCCAGAGCGGTCATCCCGTGGACGCCGAGGGCCAACATGGTCTTCAGGTCGGCTTGGACGCCGGCACCGCCGCCGGAGTCGGATCCGGCGATCGTCAGCGCTCGAGGCGGGGCCACAAACACCACGCTACGGCTGGACCCGGCCGGTTCAGCGGCGGAAGTGATCCCAGCCACGTGGTGTGCCCGTGGCGTCGCTGGCGGCCAAGCCGTCCAGCTGCGGGTCGCGCAGGTCCGGCGGGATGTCGTCACCGACAAGCCGCACCCCGGCCCGGGTGCTCCCGGCCGGTTCACCGGGCCGGGACGAACCGGCCGGGAGCACCCGGCCGATCACCGCCACGCCGGCCGGCACGGCCGCGCCCGCCGGCAGCGTCCCGACCAAGCCGTGGTCCTCACCGCCGGTAAGCAGGTGCCGCACGCCAACGCCGGGAACGAGGGCGCTCAGAGCGGCCACGTCCACCTCGAACACGACCCCGGACGCGGTGGCCACATGCCCGAGATCGGCGAGCAGCCCGTCGCTGACATCCACCAACGAACTCGCGCCCGCCCGTGCCAGGGCTGGCCCGGCCGCATACGGTGGCGACGGACGGCGGTGGGCGGCCACCAGCGGCCCGTCCCGCACACCGGCGAGCAGCAGGTCGAGGCCGGCCGCCGAGCGGCCCACCGTGCCGGCGAGCACGACCGATTCCCCCGGCCGCGCTCCGGCCCGCGTCAGCGGGGCACACCCCGCCAGATCGCCCAGCGCGGTCACCGCCAGGCAGATCTCGCTCGCGCTGACCATGTCACCGCCGACGATGGTCGCGCCGACCAGCGCACACTCGTCGCGCAGACCGTCGGCCACGCCGTCGACGATCTCTATGGGCGTGGCCGACGGGCAGGCCAGGCCGATCAGCAAGGCGGTGGGCGTGGCTCCCATGGCCGCCACATCCGCGAGGCTCTGCGCGGCGGCCTTGCGCCCCACGTCGTACGGAGAGGACCAGTCGAAACGGAAGTGGCGCCCCTCGACCAACAGGTCTGTGGTAGCAATCACATCACCAGAAGGTGCGGGGACCACTGCAGCGTCGTCACCGGGACCCGCGGGTGGCCCAGGTGACCTCAACCGGGTCACCACCCGGGCGATCAGAGCAAATTCCCCGGCGTCGGACACACTCACCGGAGCCGATTGCCTGTTACCTTCTGTCGGCCCGTTGTTCTGCGAGACGGGTTGTCGGCATGCGACGAGGGAGCGTCTGTGGTCCACGCGTACATCCTCATCCAAACTGAGGTTGGCAAGTCCTCCTCGGTGGCCAAGGAGATCGAACAGATCCCCGGAGTCACCCAGGCAGAAGACGTCACCGGCCCTTACGACGTGATCGTGCGCGCTGCGGCGGCCAGCGTCGATGAGCTGGGAAAACTGGTCATGTCACGGGTGCAGGCAGTCGATGGCATCACCCGGACTCTGACGTGTCCGGTGGTTCACTTCTGACCCGGCCGACGGCGGTGCGATCATGACTCTTCGCGCTGCCGGAGGCCCGAACCGGTACCTCGGGGTGGCACGGCCGGCAGGCTCGGGCACCCCTGTTCGACGAACACGCGCCGCTCGCATGATGGCCAGGATCTCGATCCCGGCCGTCGCGCGGGCCATCGTCCTTACCACCATGATTCTCATCACATCCTGCGCGGGATCTCCAGGTCCGGTCACGGTCAACCTGGCGCCCAGCCCGGCCGGCGACGAACGGTCGGCCTGTCTGAGACTCATCGCGGCGCTGCCCTCCTCCCTGGGTGCGGGCCTCGGCCGCCGCGAGGTCAGACCGGCGTCACCGTTCGTCGCCGCCTGGGGCTCCCCCCCCACGGTGCTGTCGTGTGGGGTCCCCGGGGCCGCCGCGGCCTACCGCCCGGACGTGACCCTCTCAGTTGTCGACGACGTCGGCTGGTTCGCCGAGGAGCGTGGTGCCAGCGTCCGTTACTCCACGCCGACCAGACGCCCCCAGGTGGTGGTCATCCTGCCCGCGTCGGTGCAGGCGTTCGATGTTCTGGTCACGCTTGCCGGTCCTGTCCGCGACACCACCAGACCGACGGTCGCCTGACCCCACCCCGGTCTCAGCGCAGCCCGGTGCCGCGGCGCACCGCGAGTGCGATCAGCCGGTCCACCAGCGCCGGGTAGTCCAGGCCGGTCGCCCCCCACATCCGGGGGAACATCGAGGTCGGGGTGAACCCGGGCATGGTGTTGACCTCGTTGACGACAATGGAACCGTCCGGGCACCAGAACATATCCACTCGCGCGAGGCAGGCGCAGTCCAGCGCGTTGAACGCCCGCACGGAAAGATCACGAATTCTGGCCGCGGCCTCGCCGGGGATGTTCGCCGGAACATCGAGCCGGACCGCGTCCGACAGGTACTTGGCCTCGAAATCGTAGAACCCCGCTGAGGAGGTCACCGTCACCTCAGCCGGGACGCTCGCCTCCGGCTCGCGGCCGGACAGGCTCTCCAGCACCCCACACTCGATCTCACGGCCGACGACGGCAGCTTCGACAAGCACTTTCGGGTCGACCGCGCGGGCGGCCTTCAACGCGGTCTCAAGCTCGTCCCACGCATCCACCCGGCTGATGCCGATGCTGGAACCACCTCGGGCCGGTTTGACGAACACGGGCAGCCCCAGCCGTTGCCGGTCGGACGCGGTGAGGCCCTGCCCCCCGCGCAGCACCACGAAGGGCGCCACCGGCAGCTGCGCGGCCGCGAGCAGGGTCTTCATGTGCTGTTTGTCCATGGCCGCGGCGCTGGCGAACACTCCAGAACCGACGTAGGGCACACCGGCCATCTCCAGTAGCCCCTGCACGGTGCCGTCCTCGCCGAAAGGCCCGTGCAACAGCGGGAACACCACGTCGACCGCACCGAGCCCGGCCTTGTCAAAGCCGGCCTCGTCAAAGCCGGCCTCGTCAAGCCCGGCCCCGTCAAGGCCGGCATCCCCGGATCCGGGCCCGGTCCGCACCGGGCCGAGAGCCCTCAGGCCACCGGCGGTCGGATCGCCCGGCAGCGCCACCGGCGTCCCCGTGTGGTCGACGCTGGGCAGCACACCGGCACGGATCTCGAGTGGCGCCGGATCGCCCGAGCCGAGCACCCACCGGCCATCCGGGGTGATACCGATGGCCACGACCTCGTAACGTCGTTGGTCCAAGGCGCTAAGCACGCTTCCGGCGGACACGCACGAGATCGCGTGTTCGGTGCTGCGCCCGCCGTAGATGACGGCGATCCGGATCCTGCGCGGGGTACCGGGCATGACCGGACCCTAACCGATCGTCGGTCACACCACCGTGCGGTCGACGTCACGGAGAAGCCCATACCGCGGCGACGGCCGCCGGCAGCGGTGGTTCAGGCGACGGGTCCACGATGCTCGCGATGCTCATGGCCTGGCTCGCGGGTCATCAGCTCCTTGACCGCGTCTATCGGAGCGAGACCTTCGTAGATGACCCGCTCCACCTGCTCAGTGATCGGCATCGCCACGCCCAGCGACCGGGCCAGCGCCAAGACGGGGCCGCAGGAGCGGACGCCCTCGGCGACCTGGACCTGTTGAGCGTTAGCCGTGGCCAACGTCATGCCCCGGCCGAGCTTCTCACCGAAGGCGCGGTTGCGCGACAGCGGCGACGAGCAGGTAGCGACAAGATCCCCCAGGCCGGCGAGGCCGGCAAACGTCAGCGGGTCGGCGCCCATGGCCGCGCCGAGCCGGGTCGTCTCGGCAAGCCCTCGGGTGATCAGGGAGGCGACCGTGTTGGTACCGAACCCCATCCCCTCGAGCATGCCGGCGGCCAGCGCGATCACGTTCTTGACAGTGCCGGCGAGCTCACAGCCAACCAGGTCAGAGTTGGTGTACGGACGAAGATAGGACGTCCAGCACGCTGCCTGCAGGTCGCTGGCCGTCTGTTCACAGGCGCTCGCCACGACGGTGGCCGCCGGCTGCTCGGCAGCGATTTCGCCCGCCAGGTTCGGACCGCTGACCACCGCGATCCGCTCCGGGCCCGCGCCGGTGACCTCCCTGACGACCTCGCTCATCCGACGGCAGGACGCGATTTCGATACCTTTGATCAGACTCACGTAGACCGCGGCCGGCGGGACAAGCGGGGCCCAGCGCGTCAGGCATCCGCGCAGGGCCTGGGACGGCACCGCCAGTACGACCAGATCGGCCTCGCGGAGCGCCTCCGCGGCCTCACCCGTGGCGCTGACCTGGTCAGGCAACGTGAGTCCGGGCAGATAGCGAGGGTTGACGTGCGAGTGGTTCACCGCGCGCACGATGTCGGGCTCACGCGCCAGCAGGGTAACCCCGGCGCCGGCGTCCGCGAGTACCTTGGCGAAGACCGTTCCCCAGGATCCGGCGCTCAGCACAGCCGCTCTCGTCACCCGGATCGCCTGCCAGCCGGACGTCCGCCCCCGAGCCCGCCGCGGCGCGGCTGAACCGGGCGCCGGATAGCGACGACCGTCGCCAAGGTGATCCGGGCACCGGGTTGTTCAGCTGGCCTCACGTCGCAGGAGTCTCGCTCAGCTACCTGAAGCCTGTCGAGAAGGCTGCTGATCGTGTCCGATCGTGTCTCAGCGCTGACCGGATAATGAACAGATGGCAACCAGAATATTACTATGCGATAGCAATCGCAACAGCCAGCAAGGGACGCCCGCGCCCACGGCCCGGCCGCGACGAATGCCATAAGGTCGGGACGTGACACCCGCGCCACTCAGGACATGATGGTTGGGCCGGCCTGGGTGATGGTTGTGCCAGTCAAGCTCTTGGCCGCGGCCAAGAGCCGGCTCGCCCATCCCGAGCGCGCGGCCCTCGCACTCGCGATGGCCCAGGACACCGTGGCCGCGGCCAGGGAGATCGATGCCGATGTGGTGGTGGCCGTCGTCGTCGTGACCAGCGACCGCACGGCGCGGGCGGGCATGGTGGGTATGGCGGACACGTCGGATACGGCCCGGGGCGCGGCGGGGAACGCCGCGAGCCAGCGCTCCACCGACGCTCGGGTGGTCGTCATCCCCGACCTGCCGGGCACCGGCCTCAACGCGGCGTTGACACACGGTGCGGCCGAGGCCGCGCGGCGCTGGCCCGACGCCGGTGTCGCGGCGATGTCCGCCGACCTCGCGGCACTGCGCCCGGCCGAGCTGCGGGCGGCGCTGCTG
>NZ_CAKJTO010000182.1:0-5897 GCF_917627405.1 Protofrankia sp. Cj5 | reverse complement strand
GAGAGCGCCTGTCCGGCCACGGCATCCACATCCAGCTACACCCGCTGGGACCTCGACGATCAGTGATCGAGCCCCGGCCTCGGCGCTGGCCGGAAGAGCCGGAGAACCGAGAGCCGAAAGCCGAAAGCCGAGAGCCGACACGCACCGTCATCGCGGTATTGCCGGCCCGCCGTCCACCGGCCCGCCATCCGCCGGCCCGGCCGGTTGCCACCTCTCGTGATGGATCGCCTGCCGCAGGACGCGGCGGTATGCCCAGTTGTGCCGCTCCAGGTCGGGGACAACCTCATGATGTGTCACCGGCCCCAGGCACAGCCAGGCGACCGGCCGGATACCGGCGGGGATACCGAGCAGCCTGCGCACGACCTGTTCACGGTAGAACGACACCCAGCCGACGCCGAGGCCTTCGGCGGTCGCGGCCAGCCACAGATTCTCGATTGCCAGACACACCGAGTACAGCCCGGTGTCCGCGATGGCATGGCGTCCCAGGACCGCCGGCGCGCCACGCCGCGGATCATAGGTCACCACGACGGACAGCGTGGACTCCAACACTCCATCGATCTTGATCGGGGTGAAGCGGGCAGCCTGGTCCGCGGTCAGGGTCGCGGCGAAAATCGCCCGCTCCGCCTCAACGTGATCATGAAATGCCCGCCGGGTCCGGATGCTCTCGATCACGATGAAGTCCCATGGCTGGCTCAGGCCGACGCTGGGTGCGGCATGCGCCGCCGCAAGCACCCGCTCCAGGACGCCCGGCGGCATCGGCGCCCCAGTGAACTGGGCACGTACATCCCGACGCCGACTGATCACGTCGTAGAGATCTACCAGCATGGCAGGACTCCCACCGACCGACCACCCGACCAGCGGGTGGCACACACGCGAGACCGGTCTTCAGACTCTCGGATCAACCTCTACCGCCCGGCCTTCACCGGCTTCCCGGTCCTCCCCGATTCCCCAGGACACCTCGCGAACGATGCCGTCTCGATCATATCCGCCACCCAAAAAACCGATCATGCTCCTCAATGGAAAAAGTAATCTTCATCAACGCGGCCAGAACAATCACGATGACCTTCCTCGTCGCCCTCCCGTACCGCCGTGCCGCCGCGCGCACAGATCGTCCCGGTGCGCATCGGTAACTTGTATTGACAACGATTGTCACATCCATGAGGCTGGCATGTGTCCTGATCGCCTCTGCCCAGGAGGTCCCGTGTCTCTGACCGTCTCCCCGGAACTGCTTGCGCAGGCTGAACACGGCAGCGTCGACGACGATGCCTTCCTCGCCTGCGTCCGCGCGTCCCTGCCCTACGCCTACGGCCTGGTCGAACGGCTCGCTGGCGAGCTGCCGGCCGCGGACCGTGACTTTGTCGACAACCAGGTGCCACCGGCGGATGACGCCGAGCAGGGGCAGCTGCTGCGGGCGCTGGCAAGCACCGCGATCCGCGGCGCGCTGGAACGCCACTTCGGGGTGGCCCTGGCGTTCCAGAACTGCCATCGGCTGGCCGCCTTCCGCCCACCGGCGGTGGCCAGCGAGCAGTACCGGCGGTTTGTCTCGGCGGAAAGCCAGGTCCTCAACCAGCAGCCAGGATTCGTCAACTGCTGATCGGCGCCGCCCGTCCACCGGATGTGCGGCACCAGGCCCTAAGAGCGCCCGAGGATAGGACTGTCCGGCTCACGGCTCCCCGCATCCCGCCCGGCCGCGTTGTCGTCAGTCGGCGCCCACCACCAGGGCGCCTTCCTCCTCCGCCTTGCCGGACCGGGCACGGATGAGCCGCTCACTGATCGAACGCCCTATCCTCGGGCGCTCTAACGGTCGAGGAGCGGCGAGGGCGCGTTGCACCCGCGACGGTCCGCCCCGCGGCTGTCCTGGCTCCCGCCCTCACCGCGTCCTCGGCCGCGTCCTCGGCCGCGTCCTCCGCCGCGTCCGCGGCGAGCGCCCGCACAGCCCGGCGCTCGCCGCCATGCCCGCGCTCCCGCCAGCGGGATCGACAAACCAAACTGACGATCATCTACCACTGTTATCTTCCGGACGTGCCAGCAGCCGAGCCCGATGAGGACACAATCACAGCGTGGGCGCTGGCGGCCGGTGCCGGCGACCCCGCGGCGCAGGTCGCGTTCATCCGGGCGACCCAGCGGCAGACCTACCGGTTCCTGCTCCATCTCACCAACGCGAACGACGCCGAGGACCTCTGCCAGGAGACGTACCTGCGGGCCGTGCGTGCCCTGCCCGCCTTCGCCGGGCGTTCGTCGGCCAGGACATGGCTGTTGGCGATCGCCCGCCGGGTGGTGGTCGATCACATCCGCGCCGCCGTCCGCCGGCCGCGCGTGGCCCCCAGCGCATACGCGGCCGAGGCCGAGGCCTCCAGCGGCGGGGCGTCGTCGCTCGAGGACGCGGTCGTCGTCCGCCAGCTGCTGCGTGGCCTGCCGCTGGAACGGCGTGAGGCGTTTGTCGCCACCCAGCTGCTCGGGCTCAGCTACGCGGAAGCCGCGCAGGTGTGCGGCTGTCCCGTCGGTACGATCCGCTCCCGGGTCGCTCGTGCGCGGATCGACCTGGTGGCCGCCTTTCATGATCGCAATGATCCGCCCCGATGGCTGGAAGCGACCAGCTGACCGGGGAACTATTCACCGTCCCGCCGACGACTGACACAGCATCAGGCGCGGGAACAGGGGTGGGGTGGGCCATGGCCGGCAGGCGCTGGTGGGTCGCTGTGGGAGTCGCGACCACGGCAATGGCCTCGTCGATGCTGTCGCTGTACGCGGTGAGCGCGCTCGCGCCCTCCCTGGTCGACGATCTCGGCCTGTCCCGGACGAGAGTCGGTGAGCTGGTCACGGCGACGTTCGCGGTGGCAGCCGTGCTGTCCCTGGTCGCCGGCCATCTCGTGGACGTCACCGGAGCACGCCGTGGCTTGGCCGTCCTGAGCGCGGCGGTCACGGCCGCGCTGGCCGGTGCGTCGTTCGCCGGCTCCTACGCCGCTCTCCTCGCCGTCCTGGCGCTCGCCGGCATCGGGCAGGCGCTGGCGAATCCCGCCACAAACGTGCTGCTGGCACGAACGGTTCCGCCGGCACGGCGGGCGCTGGCCATCGGGCTCAAACAGTCGGGTGTCCAGCTGTCGGCGTTCGCCGCCGGGCTGGTGCTGCCGGCCGTGGCGCACACGATCGGCTGGCGGGCCGCGTTACGGTGTGCCGCGATCGTCCCGATCATCCTGCTGGCGCTGGTCTGGCGGACGGTCGACGCGGACAGCCGGCCGGTGTCCGGGCAGCAGGCGGCGGGCCGCGCCGCGCGCCCAGCGGGCACCGCGCGCGGCTCCTGGTGGCGCTGGTCGCGGCCGTCGACGTGGCTGGCCTGGCTGATGGCCTACTCGGCGCTGCTCGGCACCGCCCTGGCGGCCGTCAACACCTACCTGCCGCTGTACGCCTCACAGCGGCTCGGCCTGGGCGGCTGGGCGTCCGGGGCAGCCCTCGCGGCTTTCGGACTGTCCGGGCTGTTCGGACGGATCACCTGGACGAGATGGGCGGACCGGATGCCGGAGGCGACCATGCTTCTTGGTTCCCTGTCCGCGGCGGCGGCCGTTTCCGTGCCGCTCGTGTGGCTGGCCGCACCCGTCTGGCCAGCCCTGGTCTGGCTGGGGGCGGCTGGTATCGGGGGAACGGCCACCGGTGCCAATGCCGTGTCGATGCTGGCCGTGGTGCGCCGCGGCGGGGCGACCGGCCACGCGTCCGGGCTGGTCTCGCTCGGCTTCTTCAGCGGTTTCGTGCTGGGGCCGACGGTGTTCGGCCTGCTCGCGGACTCGTTCGGTTACGGCTGGGCCTGGCTGTGGGTGATGCTGGTGTTCGCCGCGTCCGCCGTCACGGGGTCGTTCATCACCGGGAAGGCCGAGCTCCGGCCCGCGGCCATGTCGTGACCAGACCCGGCCGCGCGCCCACAGCGCGCCCAAGGGGACAGCGCCGCCGAGGAGATCGTGCGCCCCGAGGACAAGCCTCGCCAGCCCGCGGGCCGTATGTCCCGTGATTTTCATGTCCAGTCACTTTCATACCGCGGGAACTCAGTGCGCACGGGATCCGACTACTGACATGTGACCAGGCCTGACGGCAGCGGATGCGCTGGGGAGCGTCGGTGTGATGCCGGCGTGATACCGGCGTGATGTCGAGTAGTGACGGTGCGGCGCGGGACCGGCGATCCGTCCCGGCTCCGCTGGCGGGCATCACGGTGCGTGGCAGGCCTGCCGGCCCCGCCGAGCGGCTCGTCGTACGGCACCTGTGCCAGTTGGGAGCGATCGTCGAGCCGGCCGAGCGATCGACGATCGCCGGACCGATAACGGTCACATGTCCACAGCTGCCCGCGATCCGTTGCGCCCTCGACTGGACGGACACCACCGGCACCCGCCTGGACGAGGGAACCGCCCAGGCCGCGTACGGCCTGATGGCCGTGCACGGCCGCGCCCGTGGCGGGCCGCGGCGGCTCCGGCTCGACTACGTGAGCGCGGCGGCCGGTGTGCTCGCCGTCCAGGGGGTGCTCGCCGCGGTGCTCGCCGGGCTGCGGGGCATGCCGGTCGAGGCCGTGGAGGTGTCCGTGGCGGGCGCGGCGCTGGTGACGGTCTCGCAGTATCTGGCGGCCGGCAGCGTCGTCGAGCCCGATGACGCCGAGCCCGATGAGGCCGAATTCGATGGCACCGAATTCGATGGCGCCGGGCCCGGCCCGGCCGCGGGGGTGCCGCCGCCTTTCGTCTCGGCCGACGGAGTCTGGTTCGAGATCGAGGCGCTGGACCCGGAACCGTGGCGTTGTCTGTGGTCGGCGTTGGGCGTGGACCCGCGGCCTGTCGCACGCGGCTGGCGCGCGTTCGTCCTGCGGTACGCCAACGCCAGTGCCCCGCTGCCGGCCGATCTGCACGCCGCGACCCGGGTACGCGGCTACGACCAGCTCCGGAGCGCGGCCGCGGCGGCGGGGCTGGCTATCCTGCCGCTGCGTGGCCACACCCAGCGGATGGCGGACTTCGCCCCGTCCGGTCGGGTCGGTCCGCCGTGGGCCATCCGCGCGTTCGGTGTGCCCCCCGAGGCGGGCCAGGCACCACCGGGCCTCCCGGAGCTGTCGGCCGCGGCGGCCCTGCCGCTGGCCGGGCTCACCGTCGTCGAGGCCGGCCGGCGTGTCCAGGGACCGCTGGCCGGGCACCTCCTCGGCCAGCTCGGCGCCGAGGTGATCCGGATAGAGCCCGTCGGGGGTGACCCGCTGCGCGGGATGGCGCCGACGGTCGGCGGCTGCTCGGCCCGGTTTCTGGCGCTCAACCGGCACAAGCGTGTCGTCGAGGCCGACCTGCGCTCATCCGGCGGCTGGGCGGCCGTGCGGGACGCCGTGGCCGGTGCCGACGTGTTCCTACACAACTGGGCCCCGGGCAAGGCCGCCGGCTTCGGACTGGACTCGGCCGACTTCGCCGGGATCCATCCCGGCCTAGTCTACGCCTACGCCTCCGGATGGGGGGATGTGCCGGTCGACGGCTCGCCGCCCGGTACGGACTTCCTGGTCCAGGCGTACGCCGGCTTCGGTGAGCAGCTGCGCGCCCCGGGCGAGCCGCCCGCCGGCTCCCTGATGACCCTGCTCGATGTCCTCGGCGGCCTCGTCAGCGCACAGGGGGTGCTGGCCGGGCTGGTGGCCCGGGTCCGCGGCGGCCGGGGGCAGCGGGTCGACAGTGATCTGCTGGCAGCGGCCGGCGTGCTCCAGGCACCGTTGATCGAGTCCGGTGGGACGCCCGGCCGGCTGCCGGGGGCGGCGGCCGGGCAGCTGCCGGTCGAGCCGCTGCTGGTCGAGCCGCTGCCGGTGGCCGACGGGCACGTGATGCTCGCCGCCGGCTCATCCGCCGACGTCCTCAGCCGGGCCACCGCGGCCGCCAGCCAGCAGGCGGCCGCGCAGGCGC
>NZ_CAKJTO010000181.1:0-5898 GCF_917627405.1 Protofrankia sp. Cj5 | reverse complement strand
GGCCTCGCGACACCGCTTCCCCCGCCCGCGCTGGTCGCGGGCGGGTCGGCGGACGCGACCGCGCGCTCGTCGCCGCGCGGCGTCCCGGCCGGCGGCTGGACGGCGCCCGCGCGGACCGGGACGGGCCCGGACGTCCCGGCGTCGGCGCTTACCGCCGCCGCGAACCAGCCCCCGTCCCATCCTGGAGCCACCCCGCCACCCGGCGGCGGCCCGGTGCCATCACCGAGCCGCAAGCGGTGGCCGTTCGCCGCGGCGGCGGCGGCGATCGTCGTCATCCTCGCGATCGTCGTGCCGCGGCTGCTCAGCGGCGGCAGCCCCGGCCCCAGCACCCCGGTCGCCCAGGAATCGAACAGCGCCTTTCCCGGGACGACCGGCCCGGCAACGACTGACCAGGCGACAGCCGGCCCGGCGACGACCACCTCGCCCACAACCGGTCCCGGGACAACCGAGCCGGCTCCCCCGGGAACAACCAGCCCGGCCACACCGTCCAACGCACCACAGGCCGCCGGGACGACCAACCTCTCCTCGATCAAGCCGGTCGGCACCGTGGCCGTCGTCGTGAGTACCGGGCCGGAGCAGATCGGGACAACCACCTACCCGTTCAGTGTCCGTCTTACCTGCAGCGGTTCTTACAATCCCAGCGTCACCTACAACGTTGCGGGGTATGCGTTCCTGGACGCGGTGATCGGCGTTCCCAATGACGCCACCAATGCGGCGGGTAACACCACGGCTCTCACGTTCGTCAAGGACGGCTCGACCCAGCTGGGCTCACCGATCAACATCGCTCTCGGGCAACCACAGCGGGTTCACCTGGACCTCCAGAGCGCCCAGCAACTGGTAGTCAAGTGCAGCCCCACTGTCAACGCCACCCACCAGGTGACCAACATGGATATCGCTATGGGTAACGCGACCATCGGCCCTGGAACCTCGGTCGCGGGCGGTACCAAGTCACCCTGACGACCGGCCTGGACAAGGCGGGCCGGTAACCCACCGGCCCGCCTCACCCGCCGACGGCGCGGTGCGCGGAAGGCTGGCAGCGGACATGCGCCGGGCGGCGGACAGCCGCGGCCGGCTCCCACGTGTCGACAGCACCAATGCCATCTACGCGGCAACTATCTGTCACCATCTGGATCCTGGTGGCGTCGGCGGTCAGTACACCGGCAGTGACTTGTCGACCTGGGTCGCCCAGGCGGTCACACCGCCTTGGACGTGCACCGCCGAGGAGAAACCCGCGGCCTTCAGCGTCGCCAAGGCCTCCGCCGACCGCACGCCGCTCTTGCAGTAAAGGACGACCCTGCGGTCCTGCGGCAGCTCGGAAAGGTGTGCGGGCAGCTCGCCCTTGGGGATGAGGCGCGCCCCAGGGATGCGGACAATCTCCCACTCGGCCGGCTCCCGGACGTCGACCAGCTCGATCGGCTCGCCGCGGTCAAGCCAGTCCTTCAGCTCGGCGGCGAGGATCGTCGAGCCGGCCACCGCCTGCTGGGCCTCGTCCGAAACGACCCCGCAGAAGGCCTCGTAGTCGATCAGTTCGGTGATGCTCGGGTTCTTGCCGCACAGCTCGCACTCGGGATCCTTGCGCACCTTGATCAGACGGTAGCTCATCTCGAGCGCGTCGTAGACCATGAGGCGACCGACCAGCGGGTCGCCGATCCCCGTCAGCACCTTGATCGCCTCGGTCGCCTGGATCGACCCGATCGACGCGCACAGCACACCGAGGACACCGCCCTCCGCGCAGGACGGCACCATGCCCGGCGGCGGCGCCTGAGGGTAGAGGCAGCGGTAGCACGGGCCGTGCTCGGCCCAGAAGACGCTCGCCTGGCCGTCGAACCGGTAGATCGACCCCCAGACATACGGCTTGCCGAGCAGCACGCAGGCGTCGTTGACCAGATAGCGGGTGGCGAAGTTGTCCGTACCGTCCACGATCAGGTCGTACCGGCTGAAAATCTCCATCACATTGGTGGTGTCCAGCCTGGTCTCGTGCAGGACGACGTCCACGTAGGGGTTGATCTCGCGGACGCTGTCACGGGCCGACAGCGCCTTGGAGCGTCCCACGTCCGACTGCCCATGGATGATCTGACGTTGCAGGTTGGACTCGTCCACCGTGTCGAACTCGGCGATGCCGAGCGTCCCCACCCCGGCGGCGGCCAGGTACATCAGGGTCGGCGAGCCCAGCCCGCCGGCACCGACGGCCAGCACCTTCGCGTTCTTCAGCCGCTTCTGGCCGGCCATCGCGACGTCCGGAATGATCAGATGCCGGGAGTACCGGCGGACCTCGTCGATGCTCAGGTCGGTCGCGGGCTCGACCAGGGGCGGCAGGGACACGATCTCTCCTCGCGGTCGCAGCGCTGAATCCATACATCCGACAACCTCGTCGGCCCCATCGTCGCAGGCTACGAACGCCCTCGTACAAGATCTCCCGATTGGGCCGCGCCGCGCGCCCGGTCGACGGGATCGCCAGCCAGCACAGCGCACGAGCGGGCACGGCTGTTCCCCGGCCAGCGGTCGGGAACGGGACCGCTCCAGACAGGCTTCGTGCACGGCCCGCGCCCGCGGCGGGTTCTCAGAGCGTGTTTGAGATCGTCATTCCGGCTCACCGCGCCCAGGTGCCCCCTGGCCGCGTTGTCGGCCACACCGAGACAACTCATCCGGTATCGCTTCGGCCTGCCGCCTTGCCAGGGGGCGCCTGGACGCGGCTCACTGATCGAAAGCCCGATCTCACACGCTCTCAGGCGCTGCGGCGGCGGCTTGCCGAACCCGTGGACCTCGCCGTGGCCCCCACCTTCTTCGCGCGCGTGCCGCGGCCGCCCGTGGCTTTCGGCTGGGTTTCCGCGTCCCCGCCGCTGGCGCCGTCCCCGGCGCTGGCACCGTTCCCGCCGACAGCACCATCCCCGCCGCTGGCACCGTTCCCGCCAGAACCCGCGCCGTGCGCCATCGAAGCTGTGTCCGGGGTGGTGCCGCTCGCGCCCGCGCCGGGCTCGGTGCCGGCGCCCGACCGCGCGCCAGCCCGGTTCCCCCGCGCCGCCGCCACGCTGGCCGTGAGCACGCTCACCAGATCACCCGCGGCGCTGACCGGCTGTCCCTCACCCGGCGGGGTCACCATCTCGTTCCCGGACACCTTCGCCTCGATGACGGCCTGCAACGCCGCCCGGTACCCGTCGGTGTACGGGGTCGGGTCGAAGTCCGCGGACAGTGTGTCGATCAGCGCCTGCGCCATGATCAATTCTTGCGGTCGAAGATCAACATGATCAATCAGGAACGGGAACTCCGGGGCACGCACCTCGTCCGGCCAGATCATCGTGGACAGGACGAACACCCCGTCGCGAACCCGCATGGTCGCCAGTTGCTCGCGCTGGCGAAGAGCGACCTTGACGAGCGCGATCCGCCCCGACTCCTCGAGCGCGTCCCGCAGGACCACGTACGGCCTGATCCCGGTCCGGTCGGGCTCGACGTAGTAGCTCCTGGCGAAATAGATCGGGTCGACCTGCCCCGGCGGGACGAACTCCAGCACGTCGATCGTGTGGGAGGTCGACAGCGGCAGGTTCGCGAAGTCCTCATCGGTGAGCACGACGGTCTCCCCGGACGGCAGCTCGTACCCCTTGGCGATCTCAGAGTACGGAACTTCAGCCCCGTCCGCCGCGGCCACCCGCTTGTAGCGGATGCGGGATCCGTCGTCGCGTCTCACCTGATGGAACGACACGTCCCGCTCTTCGGTGGCCGAGTAGAGCCTGACCGGAATCGAGACAAGACCGAAGGAGATCGCGCCTTTCCAGATCGATCGCACGCCCACCCCTTACCGTGAGTATTAGCATCTTCACGGAACGTTCCAATTTGCATGATCCCCGAATCGTCGATTTCCCTAAAAATCACGATTCATGCCCAACAAAAACACTCGCATCACAATGCTCTCCCACTCCGGCGAAGTATGGAAGGCGTATGGGTACAAGAGATGGACCCATGGCAGGCATCCGGGCACCGGGCCCGGCCCGATCGGGCAGCAGCCAGCCGGCGAACGGCTCATCGGGCGCGGGCCGACCGGACCGGATACCTACACCAGCTACCTGCGCCAGTGAACCGACCCGCCAGCGGCGCCGCCCATCAGGACAAAATGCCGTACCCGATGGCCAGTCATGATCTTTTGTCGATCAGGCGATCAGGCGATCAGGCGGCGTGTCTCCACCGGCACGCACCGATCATGCCGCGGGCAGCGGGACCCGCCCGGTCGTTTCCACCCCGCCGCCCGGGACAGGGCCGCGTTCTGCCAGCATCCGGCTGACCTGGTATTCATGGTGGGCGACATACCGGATCGAGTCGAAGAACACGGCGATCTTTTTGCCCCTTTGCCAGGTGCGGCCGGCGCGGAGATGCAAAGTTCCAAGACGTCCGCGCGGCCACCGCCTACCGACAGGCGATCACAAGCCGCAGGCGCTGACAGGAGGAAGCCATGAGCTCACCGACGGACCTCCCGCTCGATGTGCGTGACATTCTCGACCGTCCGGATGTGCCCGACGCCGATGCCGCGGAGCAGGCTCGCGAGATCTCGACCCGTGAACCGCCGGTGCCGCCGTCCGCATGGGCCTTCCCCCTCGAGGTTGCCGAGTACGACGCGGCGCAGCAGCGCATCGCCGTGGAGGACGAGGACGAGGACGAGTACCGGTAAGAACGACCGGCCGAAGACGGCGCAGCCAAGATTTTTCCTGCGCCGCCCACGGCCCCCGCATAAAAATCTTCAATCTGGCTCGGCTCGACCCGCCGATCAGGGTCCTGCCATGTGGGAAAGTAGCTGGCGAATGTGCCGATGGGCAGCGAAGGAGGTGCGTCGGTGACCGTCGGGCCGTCCGCACCGCAACCGCGGACAGGCAAGACCGCACGGCTGCCCCGGACAGCACGCAGGTTCCAGCTGCTGGGCGCCGCGCGCGAGGTCTTCGTTGCCCAGGGCTATCACGCGACCGCGATGGATGAGATCGCTGAGCGTGCGGGCGTCAGCAAGCCCGTGCTCTACCAGCACTTTCCCGGAAAACTTGATCTTTATCTGGCGCTGCTGGACGAGCAGGCCTACTCACTTCTGTCAAGCGTCCGCCGGGCGCTTGCCTCCACCACCGACAACCACACCCGGATCGCCCGGTCCATCGCGGCCTACTTCGACTTCGTCGACGATCCCAGCGGGGCCTACCAGCTCGTCCTCGAGTCCGACCTACGCAGTGAGCCCGCCGTCCGCAAGCGGGTGGAGAACAGCTTCACCGAGTGCGCGAACGCCATCGCCGCCGTCATCGCCGCGGACACCGGTGTCGGTCCCGGCGAGGCCGAGCTGCTGTCCATCGGGCTGGTGGGTCTCGCCGAGACGGGAGCCCGCTGGTGGCTGGTCACCGGTGGGACGGTGGAGAAGGAGCGCGCTGTGGCAACCATGGTCGAGCTCGCCTGGCGAGGCCTCGCCGGCTACCCGCGCCGCAACGTCGACGACGCCGACCCCGCGTCACCGGACCATGCCGACGAGCGGGAGGACTGACGCGCGGGAGGACTGACGCCTCCAGCGAACACGGCCGGGCCGCCTACCCCCCCGCCCGCCGCAGGCCCTATCGTGGCGACAGATCGCGCCAAAGCGCGATTGCCCTGGCTGGTCAATCGAACGCGGAGGTCATCGCTGGTGGAGGTCAAGATCGGCATCCAAAACGTCGGGCGTGAGCTGGTAATCGAAAGCAGCCAGTCGTCGGCGGATGTGGCCCAGGCGGTCGCTGACGCGATCGGGTCGGAGCTGGGCCTGCTCACGCTCGTGGACGAGAAGAGCCGTCAGGTCATCGTCCCGGTCGCGAAGCTGGCCTATATCGAGATCACCGAGGCCGAGACGCGTCGGGTTGGCTTCGGCTCGCTCTGAACTCGGTCAGTGCCGAAGCGGACCGCCAC
>NZ_CAKJTO010000180.1:5383-6457 GCF_917627405.1 Protofrankia sp. Cj5 | reverse complement strand
GGTCTGACACGAAAATAACGTGCACCCGGTCATGGGCAAGCCGCTGCGATGGGCTCGAAGCGGAGAGTGAGGCCGAGACGGTTGGCCTCCTTGATCATGCGTCGCATGGTTCGTTCGGGAGTGCGTGCGGAGAGGTGGCCAGCACCGAGCTCGCGGTAGGGAACCGTGTCATGCAGGATGTGCCAGATCGCGATGGCCAGTTTGTGCATGACTGCGACCAAGGCCCGTTTGCCACCTCTGCGGGTGGCGATGCGGCGGTAGAACACAGCCAGGTACGAGGTCTTGTCTTTGATGGCCGACATCGCTGCAACTCCGAGGAGCCGCTTGAGGTGGCTGTTGCCCGCTCGGGTCCGTCCGGACTTGTTCACCCCCGCTGATTCGTTCTGTCCCGGGCAGACACCGATCCAGGAAGCGAGGTGGCCGGCGGTCGCGAACGGGGCCATGTCGCCGCCGGTCTCAGCGATGATGATCTCGGCAGCGAGGCGGCCGATTCCCGGGATGGTGTCGAGGTTGTCCAGGTCCTGCTGGTGATCGGTTAGCATGGCGGTGACCCGCGCGTCGAACGCGGCAGCGATGCCGCGGAGACGATCGATCTCGTCCAGGTAGTGGCGAACCATGAAGGCGTGGTGGTCGGTGAACTCGCCGTCCAGCGCCTCGACCAAGGCGGGAATCTTCTGACGCGCCTTGCCGCACGCGAGGTCGGCCAGACGGTTGGGGTCCCGTTCCCCGCCGAGCACAGCGGTGAGGATCGCGCGGCCGGTGACCCCGGTGACATCGCTGATCACCGAAGTGAGCTTCATGCCGGTGTCTTCCAGTTCCTTCTCCAGCCGCTGGGCTTCGCGCCCTACCGCGCGGACGATCTCGGTCCGGCGGCGGGTCAGCTCCCGTAGTTCCCGGATCTCGCGGGCCGGCACGAAGGAGGCCATGACCAGGCCGGAGGCGCCGGCCCGGGCGAGGAACGCCGCGTCGCTCGGGCCGGTCTTGCGGCCGCGAATGCCTTTGAGGTGGGCGGGATTGACCAGCATCAGGTTCAGATGCGGCTGCAGGGTGTAGTAGACCGAGCGCCAGTAGTCC
>NZ_CAKJTO010000180.1:0-4954 GCF_917627405.1 Protofrankia sp. Cj5 | reverse complement strand
CCTGCACCCATAGTGATCAGCACGGCGATCTCGCCCTCCTGTCAACTTAACGGCTCTGCCACCACCGAAATCTTGGCAGAGCCGTTATTTCTACAGGCCCGGCCCCCGGCGCAGACAGGACAGATGTGTGGTCCGAAGCCACACCCAGGACCGCCGCGGGAGCCACGTCAGAACCAGCCATCGGGGCAGCTCCACCGCACCCCCCGCGGCCCCAACCGGGGGGACGACCCTAAGCCCGACCAAAACCGCCCACAGATGACTATCTGTGTCCAGATGAGTCTCCTTAGTGTCCGTTCTCAGCCTTCTTCGTGACGTCTGCATGAGCCGATCAGGCACACGGGGACTTCAAGGTGTCCTTCCGTGACTTCTAGCTCCCGTCACGTGACAATTCTCGCCAGTGCGGCCACCATGGCGAGGCACCTCTGTTCGTCCTCCGCCGTCAAGCTGAGAGAACGCGCCCATGACACCGCCGCCTGTGAATACCGCCCGCACGCTGCTTGCTCGGCTCGTCCATGAGCGGCATTGGACCGTCCAGGACTTCCTGCGCGAGTACACGGCCGCAGCCCAGGCGATCAAGGTGAAGGCGGATGAGGTGGGAGAGCGTCAGGCCAAGCGCTGGATGGCGGGGTCACTCAAGACCCACCCGTACCCGTCAGCCTGCCTGATACTGGAAACGATCTTTCAGCGGCCGGTTGATGATCTGTTCGCACCGCCCACCCGGGTGTCCCGCGACTCATCCGCAGGTGTCCCCGCCCTTCCGACGTCGGGCGCATCCCTACCGCAGACCGACGCCCTTGCTGCCTACTCTGGTAGGGAGAGGAGCCACCGCGGCTCATCTCCCGATATGGCAGCACCGGAAGGGCTGAGTCTCATGGCCGCTGACGACACCGCTCGTTTCTTCGCGCACGCGCAGGCAGCCGACGCCGGCCCAGAGGCCGTGACGCTGCTCTACAACGAGGTGCGCCGTATCGCACGCGCATACCCTGCCGGCGGCGGTCCAGCCCTCCTGCCAGACCTCAGCGCCACACAGCGCTTCGCCTTCCGCTATCTCGACGGCCCGACCCAACCCGATCAAGCACGCGATCTCTACTTTCTCACGGGTGTCATTTGCGGCCTGCTTGCCCATGCCAGCCTTGATCTCGGTCAGATCGATGCGGCCATGACCCAGACCCGCACCGCGCTTCTTTGCGCCGACCGTGCGGGACACCCTGGCCTACGGGTCTGGCTCCGCAACGAGCAGTGCTCCATCACACGATGGGCTGGATGGCACCACGAGTCTCTCCGGTACGTCCAGCTCGCATCAGCCGACGCAGCCGTCACGAGCGGCACATCAGCGATCGGGCGCGCGCTACGAGAGGCCCGTGCCCAAGCCGCCATCGGCAACGCCGAGGAGGCACAGGCCGCGCTGGCCGCCGCCGCCCGCGCTGGCGAGCTAACACAGCCCGACGAGCTGGACGAGATGGGAGGCCAAGTCACGCTGTCCATGCCTGACAGCCTCTTCGTCACAGCCGACGCCCTGTCACTCCTACCCGATGCCACCGCAGCCGAACAGGCCGCGATGACCGCCGTCACTGCATTCAGCGAGACGCCCGCCGGTGCAGCCAAACTCGGCAACTCCGCAGGCGCCCGCATTGACCTGAGCCTTGCCCGTGCCCGCCAAGGTGACGCAGACGGAGCCCACGAGGCCCTCCGGCCGGTACTCGACATCCCACCGCAGTACCGGCTATTCGGAATCGTTAGCAACGTGCAACGGGTACAGACAGCTCTCAGTGAGGCACGCCACCACGGCTCACCCATCGCTCGTGACACCGCAGCCGAGATCGAAGCATTCGCGCAGATCCGCGCACTCCCGAGATAGCGGCAATAGCCCAGCCTTCACCGCATGACTGAACTACCCTTTGCCGACCGCTGTAATTTTCTATCAGGCACGAACTGATATCAGTGTTCACGGCGAAAAGAGCAAGGAGAGACGATGCCCCCTGCCCCCGCAACCATCACAAGTGTCGTTATGCAACCGACACCCCTGTGTAATCTTGACTGCTCTTACTGCTATCTTCCCGCCCGTCGCTCCCGCCAACTCATGGCCCCGTCAGTCGCCCGAGCTGTCGCGACAGGAATCGAAATCTTCAACAGCCTCCAAAACCTCCAGCAAACGGAAGTCATCTGGCATGGCGGCGAGCCGCTAACCGCCGGAATTCAACATTTCACACACCTAATGGATTGCTTTCCGGCTTCGAGCGAACACGTTATCCAGACGAACGCGACGCTCATCGACAGGCAGTGGGCAGACCTATTCGAACAGCGGAATATCCACATTGGGATCAGTATCGACGGTGACCGAGCCGCGAGCGCGCAACGTCGGGACTACGCCGGCCGTGAGGCATTCGATCGCATCGTTGCCGGTGTCGAAGTTCTTCGGGATCGAGGACTATCGTTCGACATGATCGCGGTGATCTCAGACCCCAGTCCGCAACGCGCCGAAGAACTCTACGCCTTTTCGCTCTCGCTGGGAGCCAGCTCCCTGGCTATCAACATCGAGGAACGCGAAGGCGTCAACATCCGGAACCATCACTTCACCGATCACGCAATCGCCGACTTCTGGACAGCACTGTGGGAAGCGTGGAAATCCGACCCAAAAATTCCCGTGCGCGAGTTTGAGCGCATCAGAGCGTACATCCTGACCCCAGGTCAGGACAGCGAGTCTCCCCTCACCGACCCGTTTCCGACCGTCGCATGGGACGGAAACGTGACGCTCTACTCTCCCGAGCTTTCCGGCTACTCCTCGCCTCACTACGGCGGCTTCTCCTGCGGGAACGTGCTGAAACACCCACTCCACCACATCATCTTAAGTGGTTGGCGATCGAGTTGGGTTCTCGACTACGCCCGCGGAGTCGAGGAGTGTCGCGAATCGTGTCGACTCTTTGACTTCTGCCGCGGAGGTCACGCCGCAAATCGATACTTTGAACACGGCCGCCTGGACAGCACGGAGACAAGCTACTGCCGAAATAGCAAGATCCTACTGATGGAGGCAGTCGGCGGATCCATCCGCGAATTCGTCGAGGACTGGCCGAGCCCTCCCGAGCAGGGAGCATCTTCCCAAAAGTTCGACAACCGCCCGAGCTGGGACAATTGGGGTAAAAAAGCGACAAAATTCGACAACAGCCCGAGCTGGGACAACTGGAACAAGAAGGGGAAGAAGAAGTAGATTCAGCTCCCACCCCTTATTCAATCGAAAGTCCGATGTCTTCCGCGAGAATCACACCGGCTTCGCTAGCTTGGTGCAGGCCGATTCTAGCGCCGCGCATCGTGGCAAGGCCATGCATACCATGGATCTCGGCATCCCGAAGGTCGCACTGTACGGCAGACGTCGCGTCGAAACGTACGCCGGCTAGCTTGCAGCCGCGGAAGATAAACTTGTCCATGCGTCCGCCGAACTCGGCATCCCGGAAAGTGCATCCCTCGAACAGCACCAAACCCGAGCTATTTTCTGTCACCCATGAGCAGTAGTCCAGTCGACAGTCAGTGAACGCGACATCTTCGACGCGCTCAAATTGAGCCGACCAGCCCACCGCTCGACATCCCGCGAACTCGACCCTGCGCATGCCAGCGCCAGTCCAGGAAGAGTTAGAGAGGTCCACACCCTCAAATCGAACATCGGTGCAGCTAAGGGGCCCGAGGCTGGCATCCGAAAGTTCACTTCCCGACAGAATGGAGCGAGAAATACTTCCTTCGCCACGGACGCCAGACTGCTCGCCTGTCAGCCGAAGACCATCTAGATCAAATTGGCCCCTCAAGCCAGTTGAAGCGTCTTCTAGCTCGTCAACCTCTATCGATGGCCGCCGCATCTGCCGCCGCTCGCCCACATCCCTGAAGTCCACGGACGTCAGCATAGAGGCAGTGCGGGTAGGCATCCGGAAGGTGTCAGATCATGATCTTGGCCCGTTTTGTGATCGCCGTCGCTAACGTTCTTTTCGTCTTTCAAGCCGGTCGATGCTGTCGACCACCACCACGTCATACCGGCCCGCCTGTACCAGCCCCAGCGCCGCCCACCAGGCCCGCAGCCTCGACCCGAACTCACGCACTGCACCCCCAGCCGACCAGCCCCGCGCCACACACGCCGAGCTGAAGACCTCCCGCTGTTCGGCGCCGTCCCCGGGACCGGTGTGCCGCGTGCAGCTCAGCGCCCGCACCACGCCGCCGGCCATCACCGGCCCCCGTCCCGACGGTGCCGACCACCCGGGAACCCGGAGACCTGAGCCCGGTACCACAGGGCAGCCATCGTGCCCGCCAGCGTCAGCGAGTCCCACCACTTGCCCGCCACATCCAGCGGCGCGTTCGGGCCCACCATCACCTGCACCCCGCCGGGGCTACCTGACCGACTCTTGGGGACCCATGGGATGAGATACCCAAAGATCATCAGGAGTCGTGCCTCTAAGCAATAACCTCGGCCTCGTGTGTCGCACCCCGACAGCCCCACAGTTCCAGTCGCTCTTCGTGACCGGCAGCCCGCCGTCTCACCGTCCCTGGGGAGGCCTCGAACCTTTGGGGACACCTACACACTGCGGCCCCAACCCCCCATCCCGACATGCGAGCATTGTTACATACAGTCATAGCTACTTTGACGAAATCTTGCTACGGAGGTCCCATTCTGGACCATATGGATGTCTGTGGATCGGTTCCTTCCATTCGTTTTCTTTCATTTTTTTCACATCATCTTCCGCGATAGAGGGTACGAAAAACGCGGATTCGTCCTCGGCCAGATGGAATGTCGATGTGCTGCCCGTCAGCGCCGGAGTTGCGACTAGCGCACCGACGGCAAGGAGCGTCGCGATCGGCAACATCAAAACTGGCTTGACGGTAAACATGGAAGCTGTCTTCATAGATACTCCTTCTGAGCTGCCAGCTTAACCAATATCAAGCTGGAACGGGTTTATGTTCGAAGGATAGGTAGTGC
>NZ_CAKJTO010000179.1:0-6143 GCF_917627405.1 Protofrankia sp. Cj5 | reverse complement strand
GGACCGCGTTCGAGCATCGAGCGCTGGTCGTCGGCAGTGACCGTGCCGAGTTCCTGACCGGCTTACAGGCGCTGAGCCGGGGAGAGCAGGCCGCCGGCCTCGTCGAGGGCGTGGCCGGCGACCCCGGGAAGACCGTGTTCGTCTTCCCCGGTCAGGGCGCGCAGTGGGCCGGGATGGCCGTGGAGCTGTTGGGCACCTCCCCGGTATTCGCCGAGCAGCTGGCAGCGTGCGCGGACGCGTTGGCGCCGTTCGTGGACTGGTCCCTGATCGACGTGCTGCGCGGCCACCCCGACGCCCCCACGCTGGAGCGCGTCGACGTCGTGCAGCCCGCGCTGTTCGCAATCATGGTTTCGCTTGCCCGCCTCTGGCAGTCCCTGGGCGTCCACCCCGACGCCGTCATCGGCCATTCCCAGGGGGAAATCGCGGCCGCTCACATAGCCGGTGCGCTCACCTTGGAGGACGCCGCCAAAATCGTGGCGCTGCGCAGCCATGCGCTCCGAGAACTGGCTGGCCACGGTGGCATGGTCGCCATTCCGCTGCCCGCGGCCACGGTGGCGGAGCAGCTCGCGCGGCTGGGTGACCGGGTCAACGGTGACCGGGTCAACATCGCCGCAATCAACGGATCCCACTCCACTGTTGTTGCTGGCGACCCGGACACACTCGACGACATTCTGGACGCTTACGCAACGCGGAACGTCCCGGCCCGGAAGATTCCGGTCGACTACGCCTCCCACTCCGCCCAGGTCGAAAACATCCGGGAAAAAGTTCTCGGTCTGCTGGCGGACGTCACACCCCGCCCCGCCACCATCGCCTTCTACTCCACCGTCACCGGCATGCTCCTGGACACCACCGAGCTCACCGCCGACTACTGGTACCGCAACCTGCGCCAGACCGTCCGCCTCGACCCGGCGGTCCGCGCCGCCCTCGCCGGGGGGCACCGGACATTCGTCGAAACCAGCTCCCATCCGGTGCTCACCGTCGGCATCCAGCAAACCATCGACGACACCTCCGTCGGGGAGAACACCACGACGACTGTCACCGGCACTCTGCGCCGGCACGAGGGCGGCTGGCGGCGTCTGTCGACCTCACTGGCCCACCTGCACGTCCACGGCATCAGCCCCGACTGGACCGCCGTGTTCGGCCCGGCCGCCCGACGCACGGACCTGCCCACCTACGCTTTCCAGCGCGAGCGCCACTGGCTGGCCGCGCCCACCGGGAACGACGTCACCGCCGCTGGTCTGGACCCCGCCGGCCATCCGCTGCTGGCCGCGGCCCTCCCCCTGGCCGACGGTGACACCGTCCTGCTCACCGGACAGCTCTCCCTGGCGACCCACCCCTGGCTTGCCGACCACGCCGTCTCGGGCACAGTCCTGCTCCCCGCCAGCGCCTTCGTCGACCTCGCCCTGCATGCCGCCGACCAGGTCGGCTGCGATGAGATCGCCGAGCTCACGCTCGAAGCCCCGCTGGTCGTGCCCGACGCTGTCGGCATCCGGCTGCAACTGATCGTCGGAGCCGGGGACGACCCGGGCCGGCGGACGGTGAGCATCCACTCATGCCCTGCCAGCACCCTCGTCGAGGGAACCCGGTCGGACAGAGCGTGGACGCGGCACGCGACCGGCATCCTGACCAGCACTGACGGCGTCCTGACCGGCACTGGCACGACCGCGTCGGTAGCGGCGCCCGATGACCTGGCCGGGGCCTGGCCGCCGGCGGATGCGACCGCGGTGGACGTGACAGGCCTCTACCAGCGTCTGGCCGCCCGAGGCTACGACTACGGGCCGGTCTTCCAAGGGCTTCGAGCCGCCTGGCGGCGAGGCGACGATGTGTTCGCCGAGGTGCACCTGCCACCCGGGCAGCAGGCCGACGCAGGCCGGTTCGGGCTGCATCCGGCGTTGCTGGACGCCGCGCTGCACGCGGCGGTGGGTCTCGTCCCCGCCAGCGAGACCGAGGCTGAGACCGGGGCTGAGACCGGGGCTGAGACCGACGGGGAGCACGCGGCGCACGCAATCCGGCTCCCCTTTGCCGTCAGCGGCGTGTCGCTGTCCGCGGCAGGTGCCCGCGGGCTGCGGGTGCACGTCCAGCCGACCGGCACCGACCGGGTGACGCTGCGGGCCACCGACCTCACCGGCGCGCCCGTCGCCGCCATCGGCTCCCTGGTGCTGCGGATGACCTCGACGGATCATCTCGCCGGTGCCCGTGGGGTGCCCGAGGAGCCGTTGTTCGAGCTGACCTGGCCGGTGGTGGATGTGCCCCGCGAGATCCCACCGCCGGGTCGGTGGACCGTACTGGGAACGGACGCCCTGGGCCTGACCGCCCTGGCGGCGTCGACACGTCCATCGGTCGAGATCTGCCCGGACCTGGCCTCGCTCACCGCGGCCATCGCCACGGGAGCCCCGGTACCCGACACCGTGCTCCTGCCGTGCCCAGCCGCCACCGGCGCGGAGGCTACGCACACGACCACCCGGCAAGCGCTGGCCGTGTTGCAGGCCTGGTCGGCCGACGACCGGTACGCCTCCTCGAGGCTGGTCGTGGTCACCTACGACGCGGTCGCCACCCGCCCCGGGGAGGACATCGGCAACCTTGCCGCCGCCGGCGTCTGGGGCCTGGTCCGCGCGGCGCAGTCCGAACATCCCGGCCAGCTCGTCCTGCTCGACCTCGACCACCACCCGGACTCCCTGCACGCGCTCCCGGCCGCGCTGGCCAGCGGCGAGGGGCAGCTCGCCCTGCGTGGTGGGGAGATCCACGTCCCCCGGCTGGCCCGGCACCGCCCCCAGCGGGACCTGGCTCCGCTCGACACGGCCCGGACACACACACTGATCCCGCCCCTGGACACCCCGTCCTGGCGGTTGGACGTCACCACCCCCGGCACCTTCGACACGCTGGCGCTGGTGCCCCACCCCGAAGCGGACCAGCCGCTGGCCCGCGGGCAGATTCGCCTCACGACGCGCGCGGCCGGGGTGAACTTCCGGGATGTGCTCATCGCCCTGGGCGTCTACCCGGGGGAGGCCCGCATCGGCGCGGAAGGCGCCGGGGTGGTCGTGGACGTCGGCCCGGATGTCACCGGCTTCGCCCCCGGCGACCGTGTCATGGGCCTGCTTCCCGGCATGCTGGGCTCGTCGGCGGTCGTCGACCACCGCCTGCTGGTCCACATCCCCGCCGGATGGTCCCTCACCCAGGCCGCCACCGTCTCGGTCGCCTTCCTCACCGCCTACCACGCGCTGGCCGACCTGGCCCGGCTCCGGCCCGGCGAAACGGTCCTCATCCACGCCGCCACCGGCGGGGTCGGCATGGCCGCGGTCCAACTCGCGCGGCACTGGGGTGCCGAGGTCTACGGCACCGCAAGCCCCGGCAAGTGGCAGGTCCTCCGGGCCCAGGGACTCGACGACGACCATATCGCCTCCTCCCGCACCCTTGACTTCGAGCGGAAGTTCCGCACTGCCGCCGGTGGGGTCGACGTCGTCCTCAACGCCCTCGCGCACGAGTTCACCGACGCGTCCCTGCGGCTGCTGCGTCCGGATGGCCGTTTCATCGAGATGGGGAAGACCGACGTGCGCCGTCCGCACGACGTGGCAGCCGGCCATCCCACCGTGACCTACCAGGCGTTCGACCTGCTCCGCGACGTGACGCCCGAGCGCATCGGGCAGATCCTGGCCGAGCTGGTGGCGCTGTTCGAGCAGGGAGCGCTGCGTCCGCTGCCGGTGACCGCATGGGACGTCCGCCACGCCCCACAGGCCCTGCGCCACCTCAGCCAGGCACGGCACACCGGCAAACTGGCGCTCACCCTTCCCGTCCCGCTCGACCCCGACGGCACAGTGCTGATCACCGGCGGGACCGGCGTGCTGGGGCAGCTCGCCGCCCGTCGGCTGGTCACCCACCACGGGGTGCGTCACCTGCTGCTGACCAGCCGGCGGGGGAACGCCGCCGACGGCGCCGCGGAACTCACGGCCGAGCTCACCGCGCTGGGCGTCGCGGTCACCATCGCCGCCTGCGACGCCGCTGACCGCGACGCGGTGGCCGCGCTGCTCGCCGCCATCCCTCACCAGCACCCGCTGACCGCTGTCATCCACACCGCAGGCGTGCTGGACGACGCCACCGTGACCGCCCTGACCCCGCACCACCTTCACACCGTGTTACGTCCCAAGGTCGACGCAGCCTGGAACCTGCACGAGCTGACCCGCGGTCTCGACCTGTCCGCCTTCGTCCTTTACTCCTCCGTCGCGGGCATCCTCGGCAACGCCGGCCAGGCGAACTACGCCGCCGCCAACACCTACCTCGACGCGCTGGCCCACCACCGACAGGCACACGGCCTGCCCGCGACGTCACTGGCGTGGGGCTACTGGGCCCAGGCCAGCGGCATGACCAGCCATCTCCAGGACACCGACGTGACCCGGATGAACCGCACGGGGCTCATCGCGCTGCCGACCGAGGTGGCCCTGAAACTGTTCGACACAGCCATGACAACGCCGTACGCAGGCCTCGTACCGGCCCGGATCGACACGATGAAAATCCAGCGTCAGGGCAGCTCGGAGAACATTCCGGAGATCCTGCGCGGCCTTGTCCGCCTACCCGTCCGGCGGGTCGTGACGAGCGACGCCGAACCTGAGCGGAACTCTCTTGTGCGGCGGCTGGCCGGTCAGCCGGAAAACGAGCAGGAACGTCAGGTGATCGGCCTTGTGCGGACGACCGCCGCAACCGTCCTCGGCCATGCGGATCCGGGCACCATCGAAGCCGACCGTGGATTTCTCGCCTCGGGTTTCGACTCCCTCACCGCGGTGGAATTCCGTAACCGACTCAACGCGGCGACCGGCCTGCGCCTGCCCACCACGCTACTTTTCGACCATCCCACCCCGGCGGCGCTCACCGCCTACCTGCGCACCCAGCTCGTCCCCGTGTCCGCGGCTTCCGCAGCACCGTTGATCACCGAAATCAACCGGCTCCGGACGGCTATGTCGACGACTGCTGTGGACGATGACGAGCACACCGAGATCGCGACACGCATCCAGGGGCTCCTGCGGATGTGGAACGGCCGTCACACGACCTCGCGCGCGCACGGCTCCGCAGGGGACGACCTCGGTTCGCCAGCCGGCCCCGGCGCAGCTGGCGACCTCGGTTCGGCAACGGACGAGGAACTTTTCGCCGCACTCGACAACGAGCTGGGAATCCCCAGTCAGGCACATCGGACCGGTAGCCATAGGGAGAGCGAGACGCCGTGACGAACGAGGAGAAGCTCCGCGACTATCTCCGGCGGGCGACAGCTGATCTGCGGACCGCCAGGCAGCGCCTGGCGGAGGTCGAATCAGCCAGCCGGGAACCCATCGCGATCATCGGAATGAGCGGCCGGTTCCCAGGCGGTGTGCGGTCCGTCGAGAGCCTGTGGCAACTGGTGGTCGACGGAAACGAGGTCATCGCCGACCTGCCCGTCGACCGTGGCTGGGACGTCGATCGCCTTCATCACCCCGACCCGGAGCAAACCGGTGCGTCCTACGCGCGTGCGGGTGGATTCCTGCACGACGCGGCCGATTTCGACGCGGCCTTCTTCGGAATGTCCCCACGCGAGGCACTCGCCACCGACCCACAGCAGCGGCTGCTCCTGGAAACAACATGGGAGGCATTCGAGAATGCCGGCATCAACCCGGCCTCCGTGCGCGGCAGCGACACCGGTGTTTTCGCCGGGGTCATCGCCCAGGACTACGCTCCCGGTCTGGCCCAGAAAGCCACCCGGGACATCGAGGGCTATGTTCTGATCGGCAGCACCACGAGTGTCGCGTCCGGCCGCATCGCCTACACCCTGGGGCTGGAAGGACCGGCGATAACCGTCGACACCGCCTGCTCCTCCTCGCTGGTGGCCATCCACCTCGCCAGCCAGGCACTCCGCAACGGCGAATGCGGCCTGGCCCTGGCCGGCGGGGCCACCGTCATGGCCACCCCCAGAGCGTTCATCGAGTTCAGCCGGCAGCGCGCGCTGGCCCCCGACGGCCGGTGCAAGCCGTTCGCCGCCGCCGCCGATGGTTTCAGCCTCGCCGAAGGCGTCGGTATTCTGCTCCTCGAACGGCTGTCGGAGGCCCAGCGCCTCGGCCACCAGATACTCGCCGTGATCCGGGGCAGCGCCGTCAACCAGGACGGCACGAGCAGCCAGCTGACGG